>NZ_CP088155.1:600000-806567 GCF_045160055.1 Metamycoplasma faucium
TGCAACTAAAGGTGCTTCGGTTTTAATAACAGGAACTGCTTGACGTTGCATATTTGAACCCATTAATGCACGGTTGGCATCATCGTTTTCTAAAAATGGAATTGCTGAAGCGGCAATAGAAGTCATTTGACGGTTTGAAACACCAATATAATCAACTTCTGAAGCTAATACTTCAACATATTCATTATCACGTCTAGCCATTACATATTCATCAATAATTTCATCATTAACTATTTTAACGGTTGATTGAGTTATTGTGGCACCCATTTCTTCAATTGCAGTTAAATATATAGGAGTTGAAAAATCAACTTTTTTGTTTTTAACTTTAAAATATGGAGTTTGAATGAACCCATATTGGTCAATTTTAGCAAAAGATGCTAAATTTAGGATAAGTCCAATGTTTGGTCCTTCAGGAGTTTCAATAGGACATATTCTTCCATAATGAGTAGGATGAACGTCACGAACTTCAAATTGAGCAGTATCCCGATTTAAACCACGTGGTCCAAGTGATGTAATTCTTCTCTTGTTTGATATTTCAGCTAAAGGATTGCATTGATCCATAAATTGTGATAATTTTGATGTATTAAAAAATGATTTAAATTGATTGAATATTGGTTTATTATTAGTTACATTTTTAGGTGTAATTTTATCAATTTCTTTAGCAGCAATTCTTTCACGAGTATTTTTTTCAAGTTTTAAAAGTCCTACTTTAAATTGATTTTGTAATAGTTCTCCAATTGTAACAATTCTTTTGTTTATTAAAGAGTCAGGGTCATCATCAACTCCGACTTTTTCTAATAAGTTAAAGTAATATGATATTGTTGCAACAATATCAGGAATTAATAAAAAGTTTTCTGTAGATGTTGGATCATTTCCCAATACTAAAACTTTATGATCATTATTCATATCATTTTCGGTTGGGTATATTCAAATTGCAGGAACAAATAATCTCGTACCTAATTTTTCATTGCCTTCAACTTCTAATTGATTTCCATATACTGATGGATCAATATCTGGTAATCTTCACATTGGAATAATACCACTTTTGATTTCTTCATGAATTTTCTTAGCTATGTCTAAAGTAATAAAAGTATTTTTCTCGTATAAAATTTCACCACGAGATGAACGAATATCATCAGCTAAATATGAGTTTAAAATCCTTTCAATAACATTCAATTTACGGTTAAGAGTAAAACGTCCTGTTTGAGTTAAGTTATATCTTTTTTCGTTAAATAATGTTAAAGGAATTAAATTTCTAACTCCTTCAGGTGTCATTCGATCGCCTTTTCTAATTAAACGATAAATTGCTTCCTGAGCTTCTTTAGTTATTTCTTCAGTATTTTCACTATAAATTTTATCTTTTTTAAATGTTTCCTTTAGTTCTTCAGGTCTTCCAAACATTTCATAAATTCCTGTTTTTGTAAAGCCCAAAGCTTTTAAGAAAATAGTTAGATAAAATGATTTGTTTTTGTCAATAGTTATTTTTACTGAATCATGTGTTGATGATGTTACTTTATGATAAATTTCAACTCATGAACCTAATTGAGGGATAATTTCAACTTTATTAAACAAGTCATTTGCTTGTTTATTTCTAACACCAACTCCAAAATATACACCTGTTGATCTAATTAATTGTGAAACGATAACTTTTTCAGATCCGTTTATTACAAAAGATCCACCATATGTCATAATGGGAATTTCTGCAAACACAACTTCATCTTCATGAACTTCACCAGTGTTGATATTTGTTTGTCTTAATTTTGCTTTTAATTTTCCTACATAACTTGAACCTTTTTGTTTAGCTTCTTTAATGCATTCAAATTCAGTTTTTTTAGGAATATCAAAATGTGCAGTATTATGTAAATAATCAATTCTAACTTTATTATTTACTTCAATTGGATAAATACTTCTAAGTTCTAATTCAATATCTTTCTTAAGAAATTTTTCAACAGATATTCTTTGCATTTCTAAAAAATCTGGTGTTTCAAATTTCTTTTGAGAAATTGAATAATCACGCCTTTCAGTAATTGGACCAAATTTTCTTACTTCATATTTTGATTTTTGTACCATATATGTACCTCATTTATTTTTATGATTTTTTATTCAGTTTTTAAAAAAGGTGATATACATATGCATGCATATGTACGCATTAATAAAAAACAAAAACCGGCTTTAATTTTTAAAGCCTGTTAAAATGTAAATTATTCAAGTGTTACTTCTGCTTTAGCTTCAACTAATTTAGCTTTAATAGCTTCAGCTTCTTCTTTTTTAACATTTTCTTTTAATAGAGATGGAGCTGATTCAACAAGTTTTTTAGCTTCCATTAAGCCTAAACCTAATAAATCTTTAACAGCTTTAATAACACCAAGTTTATTTCCACCATCTGATTTAAGCATAATATTAAATGTTGATTTTTCTTCAGCTGCAGGAGCTTGTGCTGCAGGAGCTGCTGCTACTGCTGTTGGATCTATTCCAAATTCTTCTTTTAATCCATTAACAAGTTCCATAACTTCTTTAATATTCATTTCTTTTAATGCAGCAATAAAATCTGCTTTTGTTAATTTTGCCATAATATTCTCCTTATGTTTATGTATTTTTATTATTCTGATTTAATTTTTCCTTGCTCAACTAACATATTTAAACCAATTGTTAAACTTCTAATTGGGCTAATAAGTGATGAACCAAGAATCATAAGTGATTCTTCATATGAAGGAAGTTTTGCAATTTCTTCAAGTGATTTTGAACAAACTACTTTATTTTCATAAATTCCAGCAACTAATTTTATTGCAGGGAATTCTTTTTGAAAGTTAACTAATGTTTTAGCTGCAACTAAATCATCTTGTTTTGCAAATGCAAATATATTTTGACCAACTAAATATTTGTTTAAGTCATCAAATTTTAAAGCAGATGCTGCATGTTTAAATAATCTATTTTTATACATTTTAAACACAACACCTTTAGTAGCTAATTCTTGTCTAATTTTTTGTAAATTAACAACAGTTAAAGATTGACAGTTAACTACTACTAATGCTTTAGATTCTTTAAGATGATTTGTAATTTCTTTAACAACTAAATTTTTAGCTTCTCTTAAAGCACTCATGCGACCTCCTATATTATTTTCAATAAAATGCAACAAATAAAAAAAGTATACATACTCGGTAACAAATTAAGCATTTACGTGCAGTTACTATCTTCATATATTGCGTTGCAATTATAACATATATATATAAAAATAAATAAAAAAACTTCTATAAAGAAGTTTAGTTATATTGTTCTCTGAAAACTGAATTAGACTAGTTAATTTAAATTACTTCTATAGAATCACTATTAAATCTCTCAATTTATTAGTACCAGTCAGCTGAATGCATTACTGCACTTACACCTCTGGCCTATCGACCTCATAGTCTATAAGGAATTTAATGGGAATATTAATCTTTGAGGAGGCTTCCCGCTTAGATGCCTTCAGCGGTTATCCGTGCCAAACTTGGCTACCCAGCTATGCTCTTGGCAGAACAACTGGAACACCATCGGTTTGTCCATCCTGGTCCTCTCGTACTAAGGACAGCTCTCATCAATATTCCAACGCCCACATCAGATAGGAACCAAACTGTCTCACGACGTTTTGAACCCAGCTCGCGTACCGCTTTAATCGCCGAACAGGCGAACCCTTGGAACCGACTCCAGCTCCAGGATGCGATGAGCCGACATCGAGGTGCCAAACCTTCCCGTCGATGTGATCTCTTGGGAAAGATAAGCCTGTTATCCCCGGGGTAGCTTTTATCCGTTGAGCGACGGCCTTTCCACGAAGAACCGCCGGATCACTAAGTCCTGCTTTCGCACCTGCTCGACTTGTAAGTCTCACAGTCAATCACACTTCTACCTTTATGCTCTTAAATACGGTTTCTGACCGTACTGAGTGTAACTTTGAACGCCTCCGTTACCTTTTGGGAGGCGACCGCCCCAGTCAAACTACCCACCACACACTGTCCTCTTACCAGATGATGGTAACAAGTTAGAAGTTCAAAGTAACAAGGGTGGTATTTCAACGATGACTCCACAAGAACTAGCGTCCTTGCTTCAAAGTCTCCCACCTATCCTACACAAGTTAATTCAAACTCCAATATGAAGTTATAGTAAAGCTCCACGGGGTCTTTTCGTCTAGATGCGGGTATGCGGCGTCTTCGCCGCAACCATAATTTCACCGAGTCCAATGTCGAGACAGTTAAGAGATAATTACTCCTTTCGTGCAGGTCAGTATTTAGCCGACAAGGAATTTCGCTACCTTAGGACCGTTATAGTTACGGCCGCCGTTCACCCGGGCTTCACATCAATGCTTCGCATACGCTAACACCTTTGCTTAACCTTCGGGCACTGGGCAGGAGTCACCCCATATACATCGTCTTACGACTTAGCATAGAGCTGTGTTTTTGATAAACAGTTCCCCCTTACTATTCACTGCGGCCCATATGTTACTATGGGCATCCCTTCTTGCGAACTTACGGGATGAATTTGCAGAGTTCCTTGACATTGGTTTTCTCGCTCGCCTTAGAATACTCATCTTGGGGACGTGTGTCCGTTCTCGGTACGGGTTTCACAGAATTTATAGCTAGAAGCTTTTTTAAGAGGTATGAAATCATTTAATTCGCTACTTGGTTGCCCTTTCACTATGCATCGTATGTTCCGGTTAATGTGATGCGGATTTGCCAACATCACCCAGTCTTTACTTACCCCACAATCCAATAAGTGGTAAAACTATCCTCCCCCGTCACTCCATCACATTCAAGAAAGTACAGGAATATTAACCTGTTGTCCATCGGCTACGCCTTTCGGCCTCGTCTTAGGACCCGACTAACCCTGGGTGGACGAACCTTGCCCAGGAAACCTTCCCCAATAGGCGTCAAAGATTCTCACTTTGAATCGTTACTCATACCGGCATTCTCACTTCTAAGCGCTCCACTAGTCTTTACAGTCTAGCTTCAATGCCCTTAGAACGCTCCTCTAACGCATTTACATGCCCGTAGCTTCGGTATTGTGTTTTAGTCCCGTTGAATTATCGGCACAAAGTCTCTCGACTAGTGAGCTATTACGCACTCTTTAAACGGTGGCTGCTTCTGAGCCAACATCCTAGCTGTTTAAGAAACTTCACAACCTTTCTCACTTAACACAATTTTGGGACCTTAGCTGACGATCTGGGTTGTTTCCCTCGCGTGCATCGACGTTATCACCGATGTACCGACTGCATAATAGTACATGATAGTATTCGGAGTTTGATTATAGTCAGTACGGCTAGGCGCCGCCATTCCATATTCAGTGCTCTACCCCCATCACTTAACATTACACGCTAGCCCTAAAGCTATTTCGAGGAGAACCAGCTATCTCCAAGTTCGATTGGAATTTCACCCCTACCCACAAGTCATCCGGGCACTTTTTAGCGTACTACGGTTCGGTCCTCCACTTAGTGTTACCTAAGTTTCAACCTGCTCATGGGTAGATCACCTGGTTTCGGGTCTATATCAACATACTAAAGCGCCCTATTAAGACTCGATTTCTCTACGGCTTCGCTTTAATCCACTTAACCTCGCATGTTGACATAACTCGCCGGTCCATTCTGCAAGATGTACGCCATCACCCATTAACGGGCTCTGACTAATTGTAAGTAATTGGTTTCAGAATCTATTTCACTCCCCTCCCGGGGTTCTTTTCACCTTTCCCTCACGGTACTTGTTCACTATCGGTGTCTAGTTAGTATTTAGCCTTACCGGGTGGTCCCGGCAGATTCAGACAGG
This sequence comes from Metamycoplasma faucium, assembly GCF_045160055.1. GTDB lineage: Bacteria > Bacillota_I > Bacilli_A > Mycoplasmatales > Metamycoplasmataceae > Metamycoplasma > Metamycoplasma faucium. Next base: position 605,787 of record NZ_CP088155.1, read on the forward strand.
GTTTCACGTGCCCCGCCCTACTCAGGATACTACTAAAAGTTTTACACATTTCACTTACGGGAATTTCACCCTCTATGTTTAAGCATTCCAACTTATTCTGCTATATGTAAATTTTGTAACTTTATATAAGTAGTCCTACAACCCTAGCAACAAATGCTAGTTTGGGCTTTTCCCCGTTCGCTCGCCACTACTTAGGGAATCATTCTTTATTTTCTTTTCCTGTTGTTACTGAGATGTTTCAATTCACAACGTGTCTCTTCATTCAGCTATGTATTCACTGACTATGATAATTGAGGATTAGCTCAATTAGGTTTCCCCATTCGGAAATCCCCGTCTCAATGTTTATTTCCAACTAAACGAGGCTTATCGCAGGTAATCACGTCCTTCTTCGACTTCTAGACCCAAGGCATCCACCAAAAACTCTTGCTTATTTAATAGTTAAATATGTATGACCTATTGTTGTCGTATATATGTTTTAGAATATTCTATAGGTTGATCTAAACTTTGAAATATTAATTTGATAATTTTTCAATGTCTAATTCAGTTTTCAAAGAACAAAAAGAGAGAATAATTCTCTCAAAACTGGATACGAACATAATTCCATTAACTTTAGTCATGAAGTATGGATAACTTCAATTGTACTCCGTAGAAAGGAGGTGATCCATCCCCACGTTCTCGTAGGGATACCTTGTTACGACTTCACCCCAGTCACCAGTCCTACCTTAGGCAGTCGCCTCCGAGGTTAGCAAACCGACTTTGGGTATTACCAGCTCCCATGGTGTGACGGGCGGTGTGTACAAGACCCGAGAACGTATTCACCGCAGCATAGCTGATCTGCGATTACTAGCGATTCCGACTTCATGAAGTCGAATTGCAGACTTCAATCCGAACTGAGATCGGCTTTTTGAGATTTGCTCCACGTCACCGTATTGCGTCTCTTTGTACCGACCATTGTAGCACGTGTGTTGCCCCACTCGTAAGAGGCATGATGATTTGACGTCATCCCCACCTTCCTCCCAGTTACCCAGGCAGTATCTCTAGAGTCCTCGACATGACTCGTTAGTAACTAAAGATAGGGGTTGCGCTCGTTGCAGGACTTGACCAAACATCTCACGACACGAGCTGACGACAACCATGCACCATCTGTCACTCTGTTAACCTCCACTATATCTCTATAGCTTTGCAAAGGATGTCAAGAGTGGGTAAGGTTCTCCGCGTATCTTCAAATTAAACCACATGCTCCACCGCTTGTGCGGGTCCCCGTCAATTCCTTTAAGTTTCACTCTTGCGAGCATACTACTCAGGCGGATCATTTAATGCGTTAGCTGCGTCAGTGGCTCCCACCGACTAATGATCATCGTTTACGGCGTGGACTACCAGGGTATCTAATCCTGTTTGCTCCCCACGCTTTCGTCCCTCAGCGTCAGTATAGACCCAGTAAGCTGCCTTCGCCTTTGGTGTTCTTCCATATATCTACGCATTTCACCGCTTCACATGGAATTCCGCTTACCTCTATCCAACTCTAGTTTACCAGTATCCAAAGCGAGCCAGGGTTGAGCCCTGGGATTTGACTCCAGACTTAATAAACAGCCTACGAACGCTTTACGCCCAATAATTCCGGATAACGCTTGCGACCTATGTATTACCGCGGCTGCTGGCACATAGTTAGCCATCGCTTTCTAACAAGGTACCGTCAGCTTAGTTGCATTTCCTCAACTAAGTGTTCTTCCCTTGCAACAGCACTTTACAACCCGAGGGCCTTCATCGTGCACGCTGTGTCGCTCCATCAAGCTTTCGCTCATTGTGGAATATTCCCTACTGCTGCCTCCCGTAGGAGTTTGGGCCGTATCTCAGTCCCAATGTGGCCGTTCAGTCTCTCGACCCGGCTAAACATCATAGCCTTGGTGGGCCATTACCTCACCAACTAGCTAATGTTCCGCACCCTCATCTTTTAGTGAAGCAAAAGCTCCTTTCACAACGAAATCATGCGATTTCATGCGTATCCGGCATTAACCAATGTTTCCATTAGGTATTCCAATCTAAAAGGTAGATTAAGCACGTGTTACTCACCCATTCGCCGCTAAAGTATTGCTACTTCCGCTCGACATGCATGTATTAGGCACACAGCCAGCGTTCATCCTGAGCCAGGATCAAACTCTTAAAATTTGTCTTGTTAAATTATTTTTTATAAATTGACGTTAATGGTATTCGTACCCAGTTTTCAAAGAACTATTACTGCTTGAAATTACATAAATTTAAAAAACAAGCATTTGTTATTATACACATTTTAAAAATTATTTAGAAAAATTTATTTTTATTTTTTTAACATTAATATTTAACATTCAAAATAACAAAATTCGTTTCTTTTATAATTCTAAATTTATTGAAAATAACATGATTATTTTAATACAAAAAAACTATTTGTTTTTATTTTTGTAAATTATTTTTTATTAAAAAAAATTTTTGAAGAAAAAAATGCTAAATCATTATTATTTATTTATATATTTATATATAAATAGTAAAAAAGAATAAAAAATTCAATCATACTTCTACAATTGAATATTTACAATATTATTTATATATTTTAGTTATTTTTATTTAAATTATTTAATTGATAAAATTTTTACTTTATATTTTTTAGGAGCTTCTACTTCAATAATTGAGTTAACTTCTTTGTCTAATAAAGCTTTAGCTAAAGCAGATGTATTAGAAATTTTCCCTGAAAATGGATCTGCGTCCAATGAACCTACAATAGTAACTTCTTGAATATTATCATTTGTTAATGAAATTATTTGTACTTTAGATCCAATTTTAACAACATTAGTATTTGTTGATTTAATTATTTCATAATTATCTAAAATATGTTGAATTTCATTAATTTCATTTTCAATAGCTGCTTGTTTGTCTCTAGCTGAATCATATTCAGCATTTTCAGATAAATCTCCTTGACCTCTTGCTTCTTTAATTTCTTCAATCACTTGAGGACGAGCTACTTCTTGCAAAAATTTTAGTCTATCTTTATATTGTTGAAAACTTTCTTTTGTTAAATATATTTTTTCCTTTGATGATTTTAAAGCCATTACAATCCTTCTTCTTTGTTGTTAATAAATTTAGATTTTAAATTCTCTTTTGCTAAAAGTATAACATTTTTATTATCAAAATTTATTGTTTCATACTTGATATTATTGTTTTTTAAATATTCTTTTTCATTAATTATGTCTTTTAAATTTTGATAAGAAATAATTAACATTTTTTTATCATTTAAAGATGAAACATATTTTTCTAGTGTTTCTTTAAAACTTAATGCTTGATTCATTATTATATAAATATCATAATCAAACATTTTTTTAGAATCTAAAGTGTTTTTGTTTAATAATTCATATGAACTTAAATTATTAATTTTTTCTAGATTTTCAGATTTAATTTGCATATATTTAGGTTCAAATTTATTTGAAGGTTCTAAAAATGTTTTTGATGATATACATAAATTTGCACAAGAAATTGCCAAATAATCGTCATCGTCATTAATATATATATTTTTATAATCATTTAAATATATTGTATTGACTAAAAAAGCAACTAAAAAATCAGATGAATAATCATTATAAAATTTTTTAATACCATCCAAAATTATTCCATAATTAGGATTTTTAATTTTAAGTTTTTCAATTTCAATTTCTTCGTCAGGGCTTATATATTTATTTTTTAATTTTCTTTTATAAATTAAAGTAATTATTAACCCAATAATGGCGATAAAAATTGCTATTCCTGCAGAAATAGCAAGCCCTATTCGAGCATTATTATTTAATATTTTGTTTGAAGAACTAAAAATGGATGAATTAATTTTCATTTTTCAAATCCTCTTCATGCATTTCATTGATTTGTTCATCTAAAATTTGAGCTAAACTTGTTTTATTATCAATTGCTAAAATTTGATTATTAATAATATATTCTCTTATCTCGTTAAGAAAAATATTAAATTCTTTTTCAGATGTAAGCATATATTTTATATAGTTATCTTTTGTAGATTCAACTTTTTTTAATAACCAAATAATTTCAACACCATCTGTTATCACTGCATAATTATCTTTGTTTTCTTCAAAAGTAAAAATAATATAAGCATCTGATTCAAAATCTTGAACTTGAAGAATCAATTTATTGTTGTCATTATATATATCACTTCTATTTTTCATAATATTTCCTTAAATAGTCTTCTAAAATTAATTGAGCTGCTAATGAATCTTTTTTTGTTTTTCTTCTAGTTTTTGAATAATTAGCTAATTTTAAAATTTTTTCAGCGTTAATTGTGCTTTGTCTTTCATCTTGAAAAGTTATTTTTAAATCAACTTCTCTTTGCAACATTTTTTGAAAATTTTCAACCATTATTGTTCGTTCACTTTTAGATAAATCCATTCTTAATGGATATCCTAAAATAATTTCATCAATTTCATTTTTATATTCACTATCATAAATATATCACTTAATTCTATTAATTACTTCTGAAAATTTTTTTGTTGGAAAGTTATAATTTTCCAATCCTTTTGCAATTATACAATTGAAATCTGAAATTGCAAAACCACAAGTTTTAATACCAAGATCAAGTGCAAGTTTACGCATTAGTTATTTCAATAATTTTTTGTTTCAGTTCGCTTTCTTCAAGTGAGGAATTAATTGAACCTTGGCAAATAATATTATTGCCTCCACCTTTGCCATTTAATGATTTTGACAATTTATCAAATATTTTTTTTGAATCATACAATTTAGAGGCGACAATTAAAAAATAATTATTTTTATTTTTACTTAACCCAATAATTAATGAGTCAACATATTTTTCTCTAAGTTGAACACAAACTTTTTTTAAATAAGAAGGTTCATTTTCAAATAAAATAAATAATTTTATTAAATTTTTATTTTGTTCAAATTGATACTTATCCAAATCAATTTGTTGGTTTTGTTGCTCTTTTAAAAAGGTTTTATAATCATTTCTAATTTCTTCTTCAAGTTTTTCATAATAAGTTAACATTTCTTCTTTATCAGAAATTGTCTTTAGATTTTTAAGTTTTAATTCTTTATTATATGCTTTATCAAATTCTTGGTTTTTAGCAATTAATGATTTTAGTAATTTTTGATATTTAATAATTTCATTATCTAAATATTCATTAACACTTTTATTAGAAGTTATTGCTCTTAAACGATAAATAGCGGTTCCTTTTGAATCCACAGATATAATTTTAAAATTTTCAATTAAAGAACTATTTTCAACATGGGTTCCGCCGCACAAATCTAAAGTTATATCATCAAATTTAACAACTCTTACTTTGTTTGCATCATGATATTCACTTTCTTCAATAGTCATTCAAGCACCCATTTCTTGTGCTTTTTTAATACTTGTAATAATATAATGACGCTTTGAAGCCATTGAAATATAATGGCGCATTAATTGTTCAATTTCGTAAATTTCTTGTTTTGAAGGTTTTTTATCAATTCCAAAGTCAAATGTAAAATGTTCAGGTGTAATATTAGAACCAAGTTGTTCAATTTTTTCATTTGGATATATTTTTCTTAAAGCTGAATACATTAAATGTGTTGAAGAATGTCCCCGAGCAAAGCCTTTTCTTTTTTCTTCATCAACATAACATTCTATCGGCTTTGTTGCATCAATTTTACCTTTAACTAAATGAATATGATTTCAATATTTATCTTTGAAGATATCTAATACTTCAATACGATTATTGCCTTGAACCATATAACCAAAATCATGATTTTGTCCACCACTAGTTGCATAAAAAGGTGTTTTGTCTAAAACTACATATGCATAGTCATTTTGATTATTAGTTTTAGTAATTTGCTTTTGGTCATTAAGTAAATATAAAATATTTGATTTTGATTTTAAATAATCATAACCAATAAATTCTGAAACTAAATTAGGAATTAAGGATAAAGAATTAATAACTTTAGCCATTGCTTCTTTATTAGCAATATTTTTAGAATCTTCTTGATGTTTTTTAACAAAAGAATCATATTCTTCTTCGGTTCATGATTGCTTAATTCCTTTTTCAACAATAATTTCTTTTGTTAATTCGATTGGAAATCCATAAGTATCAAACATTTTAAAAGCTGACTCAACAGTTAACATGCCAGTTTTTTTAATTTCTGATTCAATTAATTTTTCGCCTTCTTTTATTGTTTTAGCAAATAATTCTTCTTCGGTTTTAATTACTTCACTAACATGTTTTGTATCAATATCATAAATTAAGGAATCTTTTACAACTTTTGTTAGTTTATATAAAAATGATTTTTCTTTGATGCCTAAAGAAATTCCATTACGGTAAGCACGTCTAATTAAACGTCTAATAATATAACCACGACCAATATTTGAAGGTAAAACACCATCATTAATTGCATTAACAGAAGCACGAATATGGTCAGCAATTATTTTAAATGAAACGTTAATTTTCGCTTGAACTAATTCTTTTTTAAAATAATTATTTATATCATATTTATGTTTAGTTAATTTTTCAACAGCATGAATAATTGGCAAAAATAAATCAGTATCAAAATTAGTAGGAGCATCTTGCATAATTGAAGTTATTCTTTCAAGACCGGCACCTGTATCAATATTTTTAGTAACTAAATCGGTATAATTGTTTTCTCCATCATTGTTAAATTGTGAGAAAACAATATTTCAAATTTCAATGTAACGATCATTTTCAATATCATTTATTAAAAGTTCGATTCCGCGTGAATCATATTTTTTACCACGATCATAAAATATTTCAGTATCAGGTCCACATGGTCCTTGCCCCACATCTCAGAAATTTGTGTCTCTTGTTCCTTTAATTAAATGATCTTTTTCAATTCCGTTTTCGATTCAATAATTATATGTCTCTTTATCTTCTGAATAATAAGTTATATATATCTTTGATTTTTCAAATTTTAAAACATCAAAAATAAATTCATATCCAAATGCGATTGCTTCTTTTTTGAAATAGTCACCAATTGAAAAATTACCAAGCATTTCAAAAAATGTATGATGTCTTGCAGTTAAACCAACATTATCAATATCATTTGTTCTAATTGATTTTTGCGAATTTGTAATCCTTTTTGAAGGAGGAATTTTTTTACCACTAAAATAGTCTTTTAATGTTGCAACTCCTGAATTTATTCATAATAAAGATGGATCATTTACAGGAATTAAAGATTTTGAAGGAACTACTAAATGTCCTTTTGATTTAAAAAAATCTAATCATTTTTGTCGAATTTCTTTTGATGTTAACATGAATTTATACTCCAATAATAAAATGTTATTCTAATTATATATTATGTTTTTTAATCAAAAAATATAAAAATAATTTTTTATTATTTAATAATTAAACGTTAGTCGTATTTTCTGTTTTTTGAAGTTTGTGTTTCTAAAGTAATATTTTGCTTTCAATTAAATTTATAAAGAACAATTTCAAATATTATAAGTCTTACAAAGTCAAATAAATAAAACAGAAAATATGACAAAGGTAGATTAAATGTTAAAGGATAATTTTTTACAAAAACAAAACCAATTACTATTAATCAAATAAATGATAATATATTAGCAACTAGTGTTGTTATTGATGAAACCATAGGCTTACCACCCGCTCTAATTAAGGCTGCAACAGTATAAAATCAGCATCATAAAGGATTAATAACAATAAAAGTAAAACACGAATATAAAAAGTTATTTCTAAAAACAAGTTTTGCTTCATTAATTCTTGTTTGAATAAAACTTGCATTTATTTCAGGATTACTAAATTCTTTATTTATTGCATCTAAATTGTTTTTATCTTTGAAATAATTTTCAACGTTTTGTGAAATTCCGCCACTAGTTAATGATGAATAAGCAATTGAATATACAATTCCAATCATAAGTACTGAAAGTATTATTCCACAAAGCGTATGAAATCCTTTTAAGGCATATGCATGTTTTTCAGCTTCTTCATATTCATTAGTTCCCAATTTTGAAGCAACAAAATATGAAACATTGCTAGAACATGCACTTGTTACCGCAGAAGCAATTGATGATAAACTTTCAACTAAACCTAAAATTGTAATGCCACTAATTCCCATTCATTTTTTTCCAATACTATTTTCAGGAAAAGAACGTGCTCATATTAACGTTCTTATTGGTAAAGTTCCCATAGCAGTTATCATTAAAAGCATCGAAGGAATTCGTTTAAATATTTGTTTTGCAATTGGACGAGAAATATGAAATAAACCAAAAGGGTTTAAAAATATTTTACGATCTTTTGAAAATGCAAAAGAGAGGTCGCTAATTGTACAAACAAGTGTACTAATAATTGAACCTATTGCAGCATAATAAGCGGGTTTTTTAAAACCATATAGAAATATTGCGTTAATTGAAGCATTTGAAAGTAAAGATAAAATTGAACTAATTAAAGCAAAATTTGAATGTCCAACTTCATTTAGGAGCATGTTTGTATTAAACACATATGCATTTAGAACTCAAGATATTGTTATTAATAATAAATAATTATTAGCTATTTTAATAACTTCTAGGCTAATATTTTTCCCTCCTGCTGCTTTAATCATAGCAGTTGGATTAATTCAAGCGGGAAGACAAAAGAAAATAACAATAAAAAGATAAATTCAAACACGGATATTCATAACTTGACGAACTTTGTCATATTCGCCTTTACCATAATATTGACCAACAAACATAGCAACAATACCTTGAATTGCAAAAAAGATTGTAAAAATAATTCCTGTTCAGGTGTTTGCAAATGTTAACCCGTCAATTCCATATGGAATATGACTTACCATAAAATTATCAAGAAATCCATTGACACAAAATAATATTTCTCCAAATATAATTGGTAATGTTTTGATAAAATACATTTTTCAATCAAGTTTAGTTTGGGGAAATAATTTTTTTAATCAATTTTTTGCTTTTACTTTTGTGCTTACACTATTCATTATTCCTCCCTTATATAACTTAAAGTGATCAAATTTTTTCTTTTATTTCCTTAATTGTTAAATTATCGTTAATATTTAGTGATTTTAAAATTTTTAAAAATTCTTTCTTCTGGTTAACTTCTTTAATTAGAAGATCTAAATTATTCTTTTCAAGTTCAATAACATATAACATTTTATTAACATCATCCTTAGAATAATTTTTTAATTCTTTTAATAGTAATTTTTTATCCAAATCAATATAAAATTTTCGTTTTTTATCATTACTACGCAAATTAGTTAAGCTATTGGTATAAAGCCAATACCCTGCAAAAGATGCAATAGCGCCATTTTTTTCTATTAATTGTAAAAACAAAGGATATTCTTTTGATTTTTCCAGTAATATTTTCTTGATTTTTGGAAAATAATTATTAAAAAATGTTTTGCCAGTTAATTTAGATAAAGAAACAGTTTGATTAGCAATAAGTGGTTTAATTTCATTATTTGGAAATATTTTTTTAATACATTTCGTTTCCAAAACAGGATTATGGCCAACAAAAACTATATCTTTTAAGTTTAATCTACTATTAATTTTTGTAATATCAGCAATAATAAATTTCTTAAGTATTACTCAAATTGAGGATAAACTATTATGCATTGCAAAATTAATGATAAATGTTTTAGTTTCATATTGATTTTTATCACTTAAAAGTCCAATAGTGTAAGCGTAAGGTGTTCCGCTAGGTAAATTTAATAATCTAGCAAAAGGATTTGTTATTGCTTCAAAATCTATATATACTTCATTTTTTTCCATGTTATCTCATTAAATTATTTTATTAGTAATGACTTACCGGTCATTTCAATTGGTTTTTTAATGTTCATATAGTCTAAAATGGTTGGAGCAATATCTGCAAGTATACCATCGCTAACTTTAACATTTTTATCAGTAATAATTAACATCACAGGACTTGTTGTATGTTTTGTAGCAGGTTTGCCATTTTCATCCTCAGTTATTTCAGCATTACCATGATCTGCTGTTATAAATCAAGTAACATTTTGATTTTTCTCAACATAATCAATAATACGTTTAAATTGCGCATCAAGAAATTCTATTGCTTTAATTGTTGCTTTTAAATTACCTGTATGTCCTACCATATCAGGATTAGCATAATTCATAATGACAAAATCAAAATCATTAATTTTTTCTAATAATTTATTAGTTATTTCTTTTGCAGACATTTGTGGAAAATCTGCAAAAGAATTAGCCTTAATACTATCAACCAAAATTCTTTCTTCATTTTTGTAAAGAATTTCAATTCCTCCATCCATAAAAAAAGTTACATGTGCATATTTTTGGGTTTCTGCCAAACGTAATTGTTTTAAATTATTATTGGCAATCATTTCCCCAAGAGAATTATTAACTTCCATTTCTTTAAAAGCTATTAATGAATCTATTCCCTCATATTTCATTAATGAAACAAATTTAGATATTTTAACTTTTTCTTTCGGGTGGTAATCGTATAAATTTGAACCAATAAACATATGACTTAATTGTCTAGCACGATCAGGTCTAAAATTAAAAAATATAATTGAATCATTATTTTTTATAAAATTGCCATCTTTAACTTGAGCAGGAATAAAAAATTCATCATAGATTTTTTGTTCATATTGTTTTTCGATATATTCGCTAATATCACTAATTATGTTTTTTGATTTTCCTATTATTGCATCATAAGCAAGTTGATTACGTTCAAAAATCTTATCACGATCCATTGCATAAAATCTTCCTGCAATAGATGAAATTTTATAACCGTATTTATTAGTTAGTTCAATTAATGGATCTAATGAATTTTTTATAGATTGAGGTTTAACATCACGTCCATCTCCAAAAATATGAATGCTTACATTTTTAAGGCCATTAGCATGCGCCATTTTGATGATTTCAAATAAATGTTTATCGTATGAATGCACACCACCATTACTTAAAAGGCCCATTAAATGTAAAGTTGCATTATTGTCTTTAACATCATTTATTGCTTCAAGAATTGCAACATTATCTTTAAATGTGTCTTCCTCAATTGCTTTATTAATTAATGATAAACCTGTATAAACAATTCTTCCGGCACCAATATTTAAATGTCCAACTTCACTATTTCCTATTTGTCCTTTAGGTAATCCTACAAATTCACCAGATGCCTTAATAATGCTATTAGGATAATTATTAAATAAATAATCAAAAGTGGGATGATTTGCTAAAGCAAATGCATTTCCTTGCATTTCTTTTCTAAGGCCCAATCCATCAATAACAGTTAAAATAATCTTTTGTTTTTTCATAGTGTTTTCTCCAAATTAATCCAATTAAAACTAATATTTACTAGGTTAAAATTATTTATATTATATATAAAAATTGCATAAAAAAATGGGAATATAACAAAGTCAAAAAATTAATAAACAAAATTAAATTCCTATTATTCATAATTTATGGTAATTTAGCAATTATTTGCAAAATGACTATTTATTTTAATTTTGTTAGCATATAATAGGGATGAGTTATATTTATATTTATATAAATATCACTCAAAAAATATGAAAGCGAGAAATATGGAATCTTTAAAAGATAAATTTAAAAATGTTATTGTTAAGACCCCAGCTAGTTCAATGGTTGATGGTATTACATCAGCTCCCGAACTTGGAAAACCTATTTATGAATTAGCATTAGAACAACATGCTAAATATGTAGAAGCATTAAAAAGTTGTGGAGTAAATGTTACTATATGTCCTAAAAATGAAAAATTCCCAGATTCATGTTTTGTTGAAGATACCGCCGTTATTGTAACAGGTGAAATTGCTATCTTAACAAATCCAGGCGCAAAAACAAGAAATGGTGAAAAAGTCGAAATGCTTCCATACCTTGAAAAATTCTTTGATGAAAAACATTTGTTTAAAATAGAAGCACCAGGTACATTAGATGGTGGAGATGTTATGATGGTTGGTGATACATATTTTGTTGGAATGTCAGAAAGAACAAATCGTGAAGGAATTAGACAATTTTTCAATATTTTAGCTAAAGTAAACAAAAAATGTATTCCAGTACCTATGACTGAAATGCTTCATTTAAAAACAGGTGTAAATTATTTAGAACATAATAATTTATTAATTTCAGGTGAATTCTTAAACTATCCAATTTTCAAAAACTTTAATCAAATTGTTGTTGATAAATCTGAAGCTTATGCAGCAAATTGCATTTGAGTTAATGAAACTGTAATTGTTCCTTATGGATATCCAAATGTATTGAAAAAAATTCAAGATTTAGGAATCTATAGAGTAATTACTTGTGACACTTCAGAATACAAAAAATTAGATGGTGGTTTAAGCTGTTTATCATTAAGATTCTAATTTAATCAATTAAAAGCGCTATTAAGTAGTGCTTGCTACATTGTAATATCAAGTGCAACACTATGAGATAATTTATAGAGTTGCATTTTTATATAAAAAAAGAGCAACCATTTTGCTTCAGAAGGCGGTTACTCATGATTAATAATTATAATCATTTAAATTATACCAATAGAATTCTAATAAAAGAATATTTAAGTAAAAATTACTCAATTAGGAAAATATCTAAAGAAATTAAAAAAAGTCCTTCAACAATATCACGAGAAATCAAAAGGAATTTTGATTGCTTTAATTTAGAATACAATCCTGAAATAGCTGATAAAAAAGCTATGACTAGGCATAAACACAAGTTTTATTTTTGAGATCGTCATATATATGAAAAATATGAAGATTTTACCAATCAATTTGTAGCATTATATGATGGTAAAAAATGAATGGTTGAAAATACTTATTTTTATATTAAAAATAATTTTAATTACCCTATCCCTTCGCTTAAAACAATTTTTAATTGGATAAATTCAGGAAAATGGGCTATACAACGGAAAGAATTATTGCGAAGATATTATAAAAAGGGCGGAAAAAGAGCAAATACAAATATAATTGATAGACTAGTTGGCGCTAAATATGTAAAGCCAATTTGAACTCGTCCACAAGAAATTAATGATAGATCTGAGTTTGGTCATTGAGAATTAGATCTTATTTGTGGCAGAAATGTTCGTGGGGCATATCATATCATTACATTTGTTGAACGAAAAACTAGATTTTGCTATACAGCAATGATAAAGGGAAAACATCCAGATAATTTAAATAGAATTCTTTCTAAACTTATAGGTTCCAACAATATTCCTGTTAGATCAATTACAACTGATAATGGATTTGAATTTAGAAAATTAGGGTTATTAGCTTATAAATTTGATATATGCATATATTTTACAGACAAATATGCATCTTGGCAAAAGGGAAGCAATGAAAATTGAAACGGTTTATTTAGAAGATATTTTCCTAAAGGAACTAATTTTGATGAAATTGATCCTGAATACATTAAAGAAGTGACATTAGAAATTAATTATAAACGTAGAAAAATATTGAACTGAAATTCTTCATTAGAATATTACAAGGAAAATTTAATTGAAACTTACAATAAGATTTTTGAATAATTATTAATATTTAATTTAAAAACACTATGTGTTTATTTTTAACATATTTTTTTACTTTTTTTAATACATGAATTTTTGAAAAAAGATAAAATAAAATATGAAGCACATAGTGTTGCACTTCATATTACTTTCTAGCTTAAAAGCGCTATTAAGTAGTGCTTTTAATTTATTCTTTTTTTAGAATTAAAGAATTGCCTTTCATTTCTTTAGGTTTTAAAATATCTAAATAATCTAAAATAGTTGGAATAATATCTTCACTTTTTCCGTCTTTCAAACTTATTATTTTATCAGTAGAAATAAAAGTAATTAAATTATCTAAATTATTAAAATTTGAATTTTTATTTTTATGATTAATAATGATAAATCAAGTTATTTCATCTTGATGAGCAATAACATAATTTAAAATTATTTCTAATTGTTCGTCTAAAAGTTCAATAATTTTGATTGATTCTTTTGAATTGTTATTATTAGTAAAAATTGGATAATTAATAATTCCAAAATCAATTCGATCAACATTTAACATTAATTCTTTAGTTATTTGTCTAATAGATGTTTTAGGATTAGGTGAGAAATTATTATTAACTAACATTATATTTTTATTTGGACATAAATTTTTGATATGTTTAATTAACTCATTAGTTAATTTAACATTATTATTCATTTTTAATAAACTATTAGGACACATGTTAAATAAATAATCAAAAATTGGATGAAATGCTTTTTTAAAAGTATTTTTCTCTTCTGATTTTATTTGATAAAATTCATCAAAAATTGTTAAAATAATTTTTTTCTTTTGCATATTGTTTATTTTAAATTTAAATAGATTATAACATCTTATCTAATTCAAAAAAACTTATTCGTTATTCTATAAAGGTTAAAAAAGTTAATTATGAATATTAATAAATAAAAAAACCATAACATAATTATGATTCTAATTTTTGTTTGGGTTTTTAATCTAGTATATATTATTATTTAGATATTGGTTTTTCTTCATTAATCTCACTATTATTATATGTATTAGGTTTAATTTGATCATTTGTTTCAACATTTTTTTTGGTTTCGGCACTTTCATTATTCTCATTTTCATCTAATTCATTTTCAAAATCTTCTGAAATGGATTTCTTTCTTTTTTCTTTGTATATTTCAATTAATGAAAAAGTAACTGCTGAAACAACAAAACCAATTGAACCAAAAATAATGCATACATCGGCAAAATTAAATGTTCCTAAATCGGCAAATGGTAGAAAAAACACATCCCTAACACCTTTAAAAATAAATCTATCAACCATATTGCCCATTGAGCCTGCAGCAATAGTTGCAAGTCCTGCAATTCATCAACGATAATATTTTTTCTTAGCTAAAGCAGAAAATAATATTGTTGAAATAATAATTAAAAAAGTTATTATGTGAAGCCCATGTAAAGTTAAACCAATTTCAAGAGTAGTGCCTCTATGCAATAATGAACGAATACCAAGTATTTTATAATTAGCAATTATTTCATTAGGTTTATCACCTATATATAATCCTCACTTAGTTAATAAATCAATTAATAATAAAGAAGAAAAAACAGCAAAATAAATTAATAAATTAATTAAAATGTCTTGTCATTTATATTCTTTTCAAAATTCTTTAGTAAATATTTTTAGTCTTTTTCTTGAATTATTTCAATTTGTCATTAATAACCTCTTTGCAACGTTTACATATTTCAAGTTCTTGATCGAATTCATCAGGTTCAAAATGATTTCAACATCTTAAACATTTATATGAATTTGGAAGTTTAATAACTTTTGTTTCATTTGCAAACTCAACTTTTGCAACCATTAATAATTTAACTAAGTCTAATGATTTAATAAAATTAGAATTGGTTTTTATATATACTAATGCTTCATTTTGACGTTTTATTTCTTGTAATTTAATTTTTTCTTCAATAAGACGATATATTTCATCTTTTAAAATAAAAAATTCTTTTCATTTTAATTCTTCTTGATTTGATTTTTGATTTTTTTCTAAAAATGAAAGCATATGGACAGAGCTAAGTTTATTTTTACAAGTAAAATGTTCGTATATTTCTTCGGATGTAGTTGGTAAAATTGGGGCTAATGCTTTTAGCAACACTAATATTAATTTATAAAATATATATTGAATTTGTTTACGTTCAAAATCATTTGCTTTATTTAAATAAAGAATATCTTTTGTGATTGAAATATAATAACCACTAAAATCAATAATAAAATTATTAATTTCTTTAATAATGTTTAAAAATTTATATTCTTCATAAAAATCTAATAGATTTGATTCTAAATTATTAATTCTTTCATTCATTAATGAATGAATCGATGTAAGTTTTATTTCTTGGTGTTCATAATCGTTTAATGCACCGAGCATAAATTTAATTGTGTTACGAATTTTACGATATATTTCAATGTTTTGTAAAATGATTTTATCATCAATTGAAACATCGCTTGTATATTCTGAATTAGCAACTCATAATCTTAATATATCAGAACCATATTTATTAACTATATCAAGTGGAGCTATAACATTACCTTTTGACTTAGACATTTTATTGCCTTTACCATCTAAAACAAAACCATGTGATAATAATGATTTAAATGGTGATTTATTTCTTCAAGCAACAGAATTAATTAATGAACTATTAAATCATCCACGATATTGATCGCTTCCCTCTAGATATAAATCAAAAGGAGCTTCAATATTACCCGGTTTTACACTTAAAGACGTTGATCCTGAATCAAATCAAACATCCATTATGTCAAGTTCTTTAACATATCCTTTATTTTTATATTTATTTGGCAAAAGTTCATCTGCAGTTTTTTCATATCATATATTAGTTCCAAATTTTTCAACTAAGGAAATAACATGGTCAAAAATTTCATCATTGAAAATAGGTTTTTTATCTTTATCATAAAAAACAATAATTGGAACACCTCATTTTCTTTGTCTAGAAATGCATCATGTATCACGATTATCAAGCATTAATGCTAAACGCTTTTTGCTTCAATCATTATATGTTTTAACATTTAAAAGAGCATTTTTTAATTTATCTTTAATTGGTTTTAATGACACAAATCATTGTGGTGTTGCTCGATACATAATTGGAAGATGTGTTCTTCAATCATGCGGGTATTGATGTTTTAGACGTTTAAATGAAATTAATTGATTAATACTTTGAAGATATTGTCCAATTTTAGGATTAGCATCATCATAAAACAAACCTTTATATTCCAATCCTTTATCGTTAATAGTTCCATCATCATTAATATGCATTATTTTATTAAGGTTATATTTATTTCCAATAATAAAGTCATCTTCACCAAATAATGGTGCAATATGAACCATACCCGTTCCATTATCATCGGTAACATGATGGCCCTCAACAATTGGGCATATATTTTTATTAATTGGACTAAAATAAGTAAGATTTAATAAATCTTTTCCATTTATTTCATTAATAATTTCATAATTTTCTAATTTAGCATCTTCTACTAATTTTGAAATTAATGAAGAACAACAAACATATTTTTTGTTTTCATATTTGATTATTGTATATTTAAACTTTGGTGAAATAGCAACTGCTGCATTGGCAATTAATGTTCATGGAGTAGTTGTTCAAATTAAAACATAATCTTTGTCTGATAAATACTTATTTGATGATGCAAGTTTAAAAGCAACTATTATTGCTGGTGAAACATGTTCACTATATTCAACCTCTGCTTCTGCTAATGCTGATTGTGATGAAGGAGATCAATAAACGGGTTTTAAATCACGATATATGAGTCCTTCTTTAACCATTTTTTGAAACAATTTTAGTTGATATGTTTCCATATTTTTATCAAGTGTAATATATTTTTCTTTAAAATTGCATAATAAAGATAATTGTTTAAATTGTTCTGTTTGACGTTTAACTTGACTTAAAGCATATTTTTCTGCTTCTTTACGAAGTTCAATAATTGAAAAATCTTTTGCAAGTTTTTTAGCCTCTAAAAGCATTTTATGTTCAATCGGAAGTCCATGCGTGTCCCAGCCTGGAACATATGGCGAAAAATATCCTTGCATAGTTCTGAATCTAACAATAATGTCTTTTAAAATTTTATTTAAAGCATGACCGACGTGAATATCACCATTAGCATAGGGAGGACCATCATGCAAAATAAATGGTTTATTATTTGAATTTCTTTTCAAAAGTTTTTCATATAAATTTTGTTTTTCTCATTTTTCTTGATATTGTTTTTGTTTTTCAACTAAATTTGCCTTCATTGAAAAATCAGTTTGAGGCATTAATAGTGTATTTTTATAATCTTTATTTTCTTCCATTATTTTTCCTTATTGTTTATCTTTATTATTTGTTTTGTTGATTTTAAAAATGTTCTAAATAAATTACCTGGTGCTAATACTTTTACATTATATTCAGGGTGAAATTGAACTCCTAGGTAAAACGGATGATCTTTAATTTCAAATGATTCAACAATTTTTCCATTTTCACTTAGTGAACTAAAAATAATATTATTATTTTCGTATTGTTTAACTAAATGATAAGGAATGCAAAATTTATGTTTATGTCTTTCAAATATTTCTTTTGCATCATATATTTTATTAATCAAAGTATTATTATTTAATTTTATTTTTCTTTGTCCAATTCGAACATTAAAATCAATTTCATTATATTTTTGTACTTTTTCTGTAATAAATAGAGGATTTTTAATTTTAGTTTGTTTAATAAATTCAATACTTTCAATATTTGGATTATTTTCTTTTAAACAATCAATGACCATTGCTTGAAATCCTCAGCAAATTCCAAGTGTTGGAATATTATTTTTTCTTCCATAGTTTGCGATCAATGCTTCATTATCTCAACCTGTATATTCTTTACCAGGTAAAACTACTATTCCATTTATATTATTAGATTTTAAAATTTCAATGATTTCTTTGGGAGTAAGCTTTAATAAATCAATTCAAATAAAATTAACATTAACTTTTTCATATCCCGCAGCAATCATTAATGCTTCTTTAATTGATTTATATGAATCTTCAAATGAGGCATATTTGCCACACATTGCAATATTGATGTTTTGTTTATCTTCATTTTCAATATTTTTAACAAAATTATGTCAACTATTTAAATTAGCATTATGATTTTTTAAATTAAAATGATTTGTAATTATTTTGACAATATTTTTTTCTTCTAAATATAAAGGAATTTTATAAACTATATCAATATCAGGAACATTAAATATATTTTCTATATTCAAAAATGATATTTTTGATATTTTATTAATTATTTCCTGAGTAACAAAATTATGTGATCTTAAAATGACTATATTTGGATTAATACCTAAACTTCTTAATTTTTCAATTGAATGTTGAGTTGGTTTACTTTTATATTCTTTGCTAACTTCTAAAAAGGGAACAAATGATATGTGAACAAAAAACATATTATTAGGATATAAATAATTAAGTTGAGCAATACTATAAAAAAATGGATTAGATTCTAAGTCACCAACTGAACCTCCAATTTCAATAATCGCAAAATCAGGATTATATTTTTTTTCAATATTTAATATTACTTCTTGCACTTCATTAGTAAAATGAGGAATAATTTGTAAAGTTTTTCCTTTATAAATGCCTTCAGATTCTTTTTTTCAAAGATTTTGATATAACTTACCAGATGTAAAAGACGAATCTTTTGTTAAATTTGTGCCAATAAATCTTTCATAATAACCTAAATCTAAATCAGTTTCTGTTCCGTCATCAGTAACAAATACTTCGCCATGTTCAATTGGTGAAATCATTCCAGGATTAACATTTAAATAAGGGTCAAGTTTCATAGAAAAAACTGAATATCCTCGACTTTTTAATAAATAACCTATTGAAGCTGCGCAAACCCCTTTACCAAGTCCGCTTACAACTCCACCTGTCACAAATATAAATTTTGTTTTCATATTTTTATTATCCTTTTACAAACTTAATTAATATTTTATATTAATTTATCAAATGAATTTTCTTAAATTTTAATAATATTTAAACTAATTAAAATGCTTATTATCATACCGGCTAAATTAATTAAAGTAATCATCACAGATCAAGTTTTAATAACTCTAGTAAATTTTTTATTTTTATCATTATTATTTTGATCATAAATATTTTTTGCTCTATTTAATAATGAATTAGCTTGATTTTCTAAATCAATATATTCAAGAATTTCTCGATAATAATAATGATATTTTGACAATGGATAAATTATTTTTCGATTTATTTTATCTCAATAAAAATTAACAATTTTTTGGTATAAATTGTCAATTTGATACTTTTTATTTTTTATTTTAGAAAGTTTATTATTAAATTCAATTAATTTTGCTTGACATGAAAATAGATAAATTAATTGAATTAAATATCTTTCAAAATTATAATTATCATTATCTACTGAATAATCCTTTGATATTTCTATGTAATTTCTACTAAATTTAGTTATTATTCTTTCTTCATTTATATTATTTATGTTTATTTCATTAGTTTTTGTTTTATTTTCATTTTCATTCTTGCTAGGGATTTTTAATGATATTTCCGAGTCTTTATTTTCCGCGTTTGAATATATATTTATTTTATATAAATTTGCATCTTTTTTAGTAATAATTCATTGAATTTCTAGATATTGTTGTTTAAAAATAGTAATCTGAAATATTTTTTTATTTTTTTTATAATCTTTAATATCGATTTCTTTATCTAAAAAATCATCAAAAAAAGTTTCTCTTATAACTTTTTCCTTTAATAATGAATTTTTATCAATTTCATCATATTTATTATTTTTATTATTCATTCATTTTGCCCCTATTATTTATAAATAAATAATAATAAAAGGGATTTTATCCCTTAAATTATTTTTGTTCTTCATTTGCACAATATGAAAATGCTTCAGTTACATTTTCTGTAGTTCCAACTATTGTTATTAAATCGCCGTTATCCAAAACAAAAGAACCACTTGGCAAGAATGATTCAGTTCCCCGCTTAACTATAACAATTGATACATTATATTTTTCTCTAAGACCAAGATTTTTAATTTGTTTTCCAATTAATTCAGGATTTTTTATATAAACAGAACCAGTTACATATCCATCTTGAAGTTCAACTAACATTTGTGAATACAAAATAAAGCTTGGATTTGCAACTAATAATGCGGTTTTTTGACCCGCTTCTTCTTCGGGACTAATAATAATATTTACACCGATTTGTTTTAAAACATTAGCATGCCTTTTTGAATTAGCACGCGCAATTATCTTTTTAATTCCAATTTCATTTAAAGCGGCCGCTATTTCAATGTTATCACTTGTTGCAATAATAACAACATCAAAATCAGCAATATTAATAGCCTCTAATGCTTTTTTTTCTGCGGCATCTAATATATAAATAGAATTAACCTCATCTTTAAATGGTAATAAATGTTTTTCATCTTTATCAACTAATGCTATTCTAATATTATTAGTTTTATCTTCAAGTAATTGCTCAGCAATTTTATGTCCAAATCTTCCAAGTCCAATAATACATATATCACGTGTTTTTTTTGCTTTCATAAGTCCTCTATAGCAAAAATTTTACTCTAAAAAATAAAAATTTATTAATTATTATTTTAGTCAAAAAAACTACAAAAAAAATATAACTTTTACTCTATATATACATATAAATATGTATATAACTTATAAAAACATAGTTTTTTGTAAAAACTCTATATAATATAGCACATGCAAAAAGAACAAAAAAGAATCAGAAGAGAAAATTGGTTCTTAAGAATCTTTAAAAAAATTAGCATTATTAAATATATATTTTTAATATATATATTAATAACAATTCTAATTTCATTATTTTTATTTTGACCAATAACACATAGCCAATATTTAAAAGAGCATATGTCAATGGGCAAAATCAAATTTAATTATTCAGACGCTTTTTTTATAGCGGCGTCTGCTTTTAGTGATACAGGTTTATCAACAATTCCAATCGGGCTTTGCTTTAACCAATTTGGTCAAGCATTAATTGCAATATCAATGTTGTTAGGTGGGTTTGGAATTTTTACTCTTAAAATTTATGTATTGCAAACTATTTTTGGAACAAAATTAAGTGTATTTGATAGTCAAATAACTCAAGTTGAAAGAGGATCACATAATATTGGTCAAACAAAAAAAATAATTAAAATATCAATTACTACATTATTAATAACATTACTAATCACTTCTTTCATTTTTACAATTATTTTTTATACTTCACCATATGGAAAATTTGATAATCAAGAAGCTTTAAAACCATATAATCCATTTATATTTAATCCTTATGAAGAAATGTCGCAAAACCCTAAAGGTGATTTTCAAAAATCATTAAGATATGGAATCTTTCATGCTATTAGTTCACTTAACAATGCCGGTTTTGATATTATTGGTCAAAAATCATTAGCACCATATAATGAAGAATATGCTTTACAAATATTTACACTATTATCAATTTTTATTGGTGGTATTGGATATCCTGTTATTTATGATATTTATCGTAAAATAAAAAGTTTTAGTAAACATGAAACAACTTATCGAATTACACTTTTTACTAAACTTACTTTAGTTACCTATTTAATTGTTACTGCTATTGGTTTATTGTTTACTTTTACTTTTGAATTAAGTTCTAAAAATGAACATTCTTTTTGAAAACAACAAAGTTATGGTAATAATTGAGCAAAAACATTTGCAATTTATTTCCAAACAAAATCAACTCGTTCAGCCGGTTTTGCTACTATTGATTATTATCATTTTACTAAACAATCTTTAGTGATACATTCTATTTTAATGTTTATTGGTTTTTCACCGGCTTCAACTGCTGGAGGAATAAGAAATATAACAGTTTCAATTTTATTTTTAAGTGCAATTTCAATGATATTAGGTAGAAAATCTGTTTTTGCATTCAAACGTCAAATAGGAAAACAAACATTAATTAAAGCTATAAACATATTTACAATTGGAATTATTATTGTTATTTTAGGAACTTTGTTAGGAGCATCTGCTGCAAATTTAAACGAAGGATTTGATGATTCGCAAAAACAATTTAATATGCTTCATATTTTATTTGAAATATGTTCAGCATTCGGAAGCTCTGGACTTTCAACCGGAATAACACCAAATATGAATGCATGAGGCAAACTAATTTTAATAATTTGTATGATCATTGGTCAACTTGGAATACAACAAACAATACTTATATGAGGAAACAATCGAAAAAAAACTGAATATTATCAATATATATATGAAGATGTTGCAATTGGATAAGGAATTAATATGAAAAATGAAAAAAAATCAAAATTAAGAAAATTAATACCGCTTGTTAGTTCAACTATATTTTTAACTGGCGCTACTGCTTTTTTATCAGGCTCATGTAAAAACAAAGAGGACAAAAACAAAATAACTAAACCTAATTATCAGCCTGCAATAAAAGGGCAAATTAAATATTTATCTATTGGTGATCAATATTCAACACAATATAATGAAAATATTGGGGGTTATTTTGATGAAAAAACAAAAAATATATATGGTTTATCATATTCTTCTTACTTAGCAAATTATATTAATCTTCTTTCGGACCAAAACACTTATTTAAAATCATATTCAAACCTTGGTTTATCAAACTCAACTTTAGATGAATGATTACATCTTTTAGATCCAAAAAAATATCCAATCACTAATAAAATTAATCAAAACTTTGAATATAATAAAAAACTAAATCAAAACACGCAAATTAATGGTAAATCAAAAAATGAAACATTTTTTAATAATTTTAAAACAAATGTAAATGGGAAATATTCATTTTTAGATGAAGCATTAAGATCTGCAAATTTATTGACAATGTCATTAGGAATGAATGATTTTTTAGATACAAATGAATTTCTAGATATTATATGAAAACTAACTTATTCTAATTTATCAATTGAAGAAGCTAAAAAGTATTTTGATAAAATATTTAATAATATATTAGCCAAACGAGATAGTATTATTGAAAAATTCAATCAATTAATTAAACTAATTAGAGAAAAAAACCCAAATGTAAATATTAATTTAGTTGGATATATTTCACCATTCTTGAAATTTGCAAAACTAATTGAAAATAAATACACCTTAAATTATTTACAAATTATTACCGATATCATTAATGAAACAATTAAAAAAGTTGCTTCTACACATAAAATTAATTATCTAAATTTTGAAAACCAAAAATATATTATGGATAATGCTTCCAAATTAACAGATGGCTTTTTAAATAGTTCAATAAATTTAATGGCTCATAAAAAATTAGCACAAGATTTAATTATGAAAATGGCTTTGTCTACTAAAGATTATGAAACATTAATATCTAAAAAACCTAACAATAGTGCTACAAGTGATTATGAATTTTATAAATCATTGGATTTTGAAATGAAATCAGGGCTAATTAAAAATACTATTTTAGGTCTATCAGGAAATAATATTGATAGTTTTAAAAAAGAATATGAATTTGAGCAATATTTTTACAATAAACAAATTATTGATAACAATCAAAAAAATAAATACAATGTTGATTTTTTAAAAAACTATGAATATTTGTTTAACAATGGAATCAATTATTCAAATGATGAAATAATTTCCTTTATTAAAAATGCATTACAATATTTTGGTATTGATTTTAATAAGTTTAAAAACATTATTGATTTTGTTGAAAAATCATTAAATGATAAAAATCAAAAGTCAAACATAATTAATTTAATTAATTTAGTATTTAACAATAGAACTATTAATAAATTAATTAACCAAATTAATTATAATGTTGATGAAATATTTAAATCTAATCATCTTGAAAATATTAATACAGAAGAAATATTTAACTTAATAGTTAAAATGTTATCTTCATCTGATACACTTTATAATATTTTAAAAGAATTTTTCCTATCAGATTTCTTTAAAGAAAATATACATGAGCAATGAACCCTAACTTTCTTAAATTTATTTTCAAAAGACATTTTAAAAAGTAAATTAATTGAAAAATTATTTAACAAAGATATTGCTAAAATTATTAGCAATGCAATCAAGGATCAAGATTTCTTTGACTCATTTGTTGATTATCTAAACAATATTTTTAAAGAAATAATTATTGATAGAAATATATTATTAAATAGCAAATATCTATATGAATTTAGTGAAAAAATTATCTTAAGATTAAAAGATAAATTTGACATTTTAATTAATAAATTTGCCAAAATTATTAAAAATGATGAAAAAACATTAAAACAAATTACTACAAATATTTTTGCTTCCCTTTCAAAAATTTATCACATAAATAAAAATGATAAAGAAATAATTGAATATACAATTTTCAACTTCATAAAAAATTTAGATAATTTTGACAAGAAAACTGAATTAATTTTATCGATCATAAATTCATATTTAAAATTAGAAAATAATAATCAAAATCCAACTTTTGATGATTTTATGCAAGATTTAATTAATAATATTATTAATCCTAATTCAAATACAATCAATATAAATCATTCACTTTTATTTAATATATTAAGTTATGTTCCAACAAATGAAACTAATAAAGATAAATATATGGATGGTCTCAAAAAATTAGCTCAATATCATATTAAATTAAAGGCAAAAGCAACTAATTTTTCCGATAAAGAATTCATCAAAAATTTAACTTCATTAATCAAAGATATCTTAAAAAATAATGATGGTTTACTTAATGAAAACGGTAAAAACGTAATAATAAGTAGCATTAAATATATAACAAATAACATACTAGACACAAAAGGTTTATTCTATGAAATAATTAAAAATATTTCAGAATACACAATTCTTCGTCCTATTATAAATATAATTAAAAACAATAACTTACAAGATACTATTTTAAAAGCAAATCCTAAATACAAAGATGCTGAAAGTTTTGTTAATGATACATTTTTACAAATTTATAAAGTCTTAGGATCTAATAAATTTAAAACTTCTTTAAATAATTTATTTAGTCATATTATTAATAATGGTAATTTATATAGTTTTGATAACTATGAAGAATTTATTTTGAATGTTTTAAAAAATGCACACAATAATGACCTTAAAAATTTAACTTCTAGTATCTTAAGTGAAATTTCAGAGCACGCAAACATTTTACCTAATGTTTATTCAATTTTCTTTATTTGATTTGAAAATGAAACAGGAATAAAACTTTCCAAAGAAGAAAGAACTGATTTGATGCAATATGCAACAAATTTCATCAAAAACATACCAAATTCTAATTTTTACGAAAATTTCTTTAATATGGTAACCCATATTGCAACAAGTTTAAATCCTAACGAAATAACTCTAAAAGAATTGCTTAAATTATTTAGTGAAAAAATTAAAAGTCATTTTAGTCCTTCTCAAAATAAAAAAATAATTCAAGATATTTTTGAATTAATTATTTTAAAATCTAAAGATAAAACCGTCTTGTCTTCTTTTAAAGAAGTTTTAAAAACATATAAACTCTTATTTGGTAATGAAAAATTTATTGATTATCTTTTTGAAAAAATAAAAATTAAACAATTAATTTTAAATTATCTAAATAATATAAATATTAATTCACTTCAAATACCATCTGAATTAAAATCAGAACTTAAAAATTTACTTTCTGACTTTTCTACATTTTTGAACTCAAAATGAGAAACACTATTTACACAAAATTTAAAAGAATTATTAATTAAAACATTTTCAAATGAAAATATTAATGATTCAAGTACCATTGAACAATTTATTTCTAAAGCATTATTGAATATAAAGCCTATATTACTTAATGTTTTAAGAGATATATTTAAAGAATTTGTTTTCAATCCTTTAGAAAATAGATCAAATTTAATATCAAGATTTATAGTTGAACTATCAAGTTCAAGCACCTTTTTATCATCACTTTCTGAAACTCAAAAGGAACTTTTAGCTAAAACATTCCAAAAATTATTAACTCATATTAATGATAAGAAAATATATGAATCTATTATTAGTGATTTAATTGATAATTTAGCAAATAATATTAACGAACATAGTTTTAATTATGGAAAATATAAATTAAATATTTTAAGCGTTATTTTAAAACATTTTGGTTTAGAAAAAATAACTGATTTTGTCAAAACAAATCTTAACTCAAATGAAATAAGAAATACGTTTGAAGTATTATTAAAAAATATTGAATATATACTAGATAAAATCCCATCTACAAACACTGAATTTGATTTCCCAAAAATATTTAATTTAATTAAAGTTATTTTTGAAAAAATGGACATTGAAGACAAACATTTAATTATAAATTCTTATTCTAATAAATTAAAATCAATATTAAATCATGACAAAATATCTAGCTTAATTAAAAATGAAATTATTCAAAAACTAAATAGTTTAAATAAAAATTTAATTACTGAATTTTTAAATTTATCAAAGGAAAATTCAATAAATTCACTAATAGGCCAAATTTTTACCAATTTTTGAACAAAAATAATTAATGAACAAACAATTGAATCAATTAAAGAAATTATTAATCATATTATTGATAATTATGGTTTATATGCTTCGAATAATTTTGAAGAATTGTTTATTAAATTATTAAGAAACAATAAATTAAATGGATTGAATAATTTATTAGAAAATGTATTAAAAAATGTAATAGAAAATCAAGAATTTAATCACACAGTTGTAAATTTAATAATTGCATTAATTAAACATTACAGTAAAATAGAACTAAACCAAAATGAAATTGATAAATTATATTTATATATTAATTTACTTATTAAAAATTTAAGCAATTCTGAATTATTTAAGAAATATTTTGATTTAATAATGTCAAATTTAGAAACAAATACTAATGACATTCAAACATTAAACAAACTTTCAAAATTTATTTCAACAAAATCATTAGACTTTTTAAAAAATAGAGAAATTCAAGAAATTTTTGATTTTATCCAAATTAAAGATAAAAACAATCAATATTTATACAATTTATCCGCATGTTTAGATATATTTAAAATTTTATTGACTAAAGATCAATTTGTTGATTGAATATTGAATAGTCTTAAAATTAATCAATTAATTTCAAACCAATTGGAAAATATTAAAATAAACAAATTAAGATTTAACGAAATTAGTCAAAAAGAACTAAAAAGACTTTTTGCAGAATTATCTAAATTTATTAATGATAATTATGAAGAAGAACTAAAACCTTTAATAAAAGAATTAATTAATTCTGCTTTTGCTAGTGAAGTAATACAAGATGTGAAAAACTATAAAGAATGAATTACTAAATTTTTAAATTACAGTAAAAATTCATTGATTAATAAATTAAATAATTTATTTAAAAAATCACTTACAAATTCACAATATAAAATTTCTGAAATATTAAGTTCATTTTTAACAGAATTAATGGAATATGATTTATCAGGTTTGACATGAACTTCAGAACAAAAAGATAAATTAAAATTATCAATTGAAAAATTAATTAAACATCTACCTAAATTTAATATTTTTGGTAATTTAATCGAATCATTATTAGCAAATCTTCAACTAAACATTAATAATTTTGGTTTTGAATTTAAAAAATATAAACTTAATGAATTAATTAATTTAATTGACGTAATTAATAATTTAAATTATGATGAAATTAATAAATTTATTGAATCAATGCATAATGATGAAATCCGAAATTTATTACTAATTCTTTTAGAAAACATAACTAAATTTTCTAAGTTAATTAACAATTCTCCTTCACAATCTTTAATTACATTGAAAGGTAATTTAAATATTGATATAAATAAAATTTTTAAAGTAATAAAATCTTTACTATCTAAATTAAATGAAGATGATAAAAATATTATTAAGCAAAAATTACCAAACTTATTCAATTGATTAAAATCTGATTTAAATATAGAAAATAAGATTAGAAATTGATTAAATAATTTAAAAAAATTAGTGGACAAAGATGATATTACAAGCAATCAATATATTGA
Source organism: Metamycoplasma faucium (assembly GCF_045160055.1). Lineage (GTDB taxonomy): Bacteria > Bacillota_I > Bacilli_A > Mycoplasmatales > Metamycoplasmataceae > Metamycoplasma > Metamycoplasma faucium. Next base: position 634,326 of record NZ_CP088155.1, read on the forward strand.
TTATTTAATACCTAAAATAATAGATATATTAAAAAACGATCATTCATTTGAACAATTCTTTAATAAATTAATTGAATCATTCATTTGTATATCTAATGAAAATTTGAATAAATTAAATAGTTTTAATGATTTATTTAAATATTTAATAAAAACAATTAATATCGAATTGAAGAATTTAATTAAAAATGTTATTAATAAAGCAATTAGTGAAGATGAATTTATTGATAAAACATTAGATTTTATCTTTAATAAAATTGTTAAAGATTACAAAATTGATACTACTTCATCTCAAATTAATAATATAAAATCCTTATTAAAAAGAATAATTGCAAAAATTAATAATTTAAATTTCATTAATGATTTGACTAATGATATTATTGATTTATTACCAGAAATAAACATATTTAATAAAAGTGGTCAATTTAATAGTTCTAACTTAAATAAACAATTTAATGATATATTTAAAAATATTGATTATTCTAAATATTTAACATCTAACAATTTATCAGAATTAATTGAAGTTATTTTAAATAAAAACTTACCAAGCATTGCTATTGAAAATGAATTATATTCACTTTATGAATTTTTAAGTAAAAATATAAATAAATTTAATTCTAAAAAACCAAACAACAATTCTTCAACTCATGAAAATAATATTCAAACTTTACGTAACATTGAAAAATTATTATTTAATTTATTAGTTGCTGCTAATGGCTCAATTAAACCTGATAATCAAAACGGTAAAGAAGGACTTGTAAACTTTATTTTTAAATTAACAAAAAATGAAATTGAAAAACTAGATTTTTCTAGTCTAAATATACCTAATATATCTAATAAGAAACTAAAATCAATATTACTAAAAATGATTCAATATCCTGAAATTAAATCATTAATTCAATCATTTGTTAATGATTATTTAGGTGGAAGCAAAATAAATGCTAATAATTTAGGTCAAATGATGAGTAAAATAATTGATTTAATTAAAGATAATTTAATGACTAATATAACAAATATAATTAAGAAATTTGCTAATGATGATGAAATACTTTATGAAATTATTGAACAACTAACTCAATATCTATCACTTGAAAATGTTAATGAAAATGATAAAATGTTTCTTAAAAATCTAATTAATGAAATAATACCTGAATTATTGAACATTGATATTTATAAACGTAAAATTCTTAATCGTTTAGTTAAACAATTATCAAAACATGCAAATAATTTTGATATTTTAAATCCTAAATTATGATTAAAACATGCTATTGATGAATTTAAATCAGCATTAAGTTTCCGTGATGCTTTAGTTATGGCTAATTTAATTGGTGAAAATAAAGTTATTAATGGTGAAAAATTAGTTAAATTAATTAACCTAATTTTAGGTAAAAGTAAGAATCCTGATTCATTACTTTATAAAGCTTTAAGAAATATAAATAATGATAAAGACGAATCAAAACGTTCTAATATGAAAACATTAAATGATATGATCAAAAATTCAATATTTAGCAATCCTAAACCTATTGGCGATCAATCAGACCCAGATAATATTTTAGCCCCATTTGATCCTTTATCTACTATTGATACTATATTTAAGTTATTAGCAAAAGAAATTGATAATGAAGCTTCTAAAATTCCAAACTATTATAATAGTTATAAAATTAGGTCTCAAGGTGAAGCTTATAAAGCTTCATATCGATGAATTGTTACCCTTCAGCTTGCATTGTTTGAAATGTTTGGCAGGGAAACATTAGTTTCAGAACGTGACAATGTTAAATGATATCAGCTTACTAAAGTTTCATTATATTCTGGTATCCGTTCTATTTTATGAGAAATTCAAGAAGGTACGAATCTTAAATCAATTCCAGGTGTAGCAAATAAATTTAGTGGAATGCAAAGATATTACACAAATGAAAAAATCCGTCGTGAATTTACTAATTATGTTCAAAAGAAAAACAAAAATAAATATCATTATTACAATGAAGATAACTATACACCTGACTCAATCACATATTTAATCGTTACTTCAGGTTATAATAAATCTGAAAATCATTTATTAAAAACATTTAAATATAAAGTTACGGAAAATGGAGAAACTCATTCAATTTCTAAAAAAGATTATATTTTAATGACTATTAAAGAAGGTGGATTTGCTAAATTTATGAAATTAAACAACGTAAATTCATCTTGTGAATGAAGCCATTTAAATGAAAATACTGAATGAGAATAATAAATTTTAAAAAGTCCTTTAATGAAAAAGGGCTTTTTTCTTGTAAAGATTTCATAATTTTAGCAAATGAAAAATGAATAAAATATTATTCTTTGCTATTATTTTGAAATTTATCTAAAATTTCTTGGCTAGTTTTAAATGAAAATTTGCATAAACTCTTAAATTCCGGAATACCAATTTTACTTAAAAGTTCAACTCCTGAATCAATTATTTTTTTATTAGTTCCAAGCGGGAATATAAAATTATATTTTTTATTTTGTTTTTCCATTTCATCTAACAAAAGATATCTTGCTATTATTGAAGCACAAGCTACAGGCAAAGCAATATCTTCAGCTTTAGTTTTTAATTCTAAGTTATTAATTGGTTTATTAAAATTAATTCAATTTGTAGATAACAGTTTATTAAAATGTTTTTCTAAAATTGATTCATTTAAAACATATTGATCAATTATTACACTATAAAGGAAATTGTTTTTTTTATTTAATTCATTAGATAAACGATTAATAGAATTTGCGTGAATTAATGTTTTAATTTCGTTATTATTTATTTTTGATTCAATTAATTTATTATAACCAGATTGAGTCAAAATAGTTTTTTTATAAAAAACTAAATTAAATAGTTTTTTAGCTATTGCAATTATTTTTTTATCATTAAGTTTTTTACTATCTTTAACTCCTAAATTAATAATTTCATCAATATTATTTTTAGGAATAAAACATGCAACAGAAACAACAGGAGTAAAATAATCACCTACTCCTGTCTCATCAACACCTATATAAGAATTAAATTGTTCGTCAAAATTCATTATTATTAATTTTATATTTATTTTGTATCTTCAGAAAAGAAATTATCAGCTTTTACAATTTGTAGATTTTCTTTATCTTGTTCTTTTTTCTTTAATCCCATTTTTATATATTTATCAGGATTATTTAAAAATGAATCAATAAAGTAACCAACAGCACCTTCTTTATTTGTTTGTTTCATTACAACTGTTGATAATTGTTTAATGTAAGGTTCAGCATTTGCAGGAGCAACCCCCACATTACCAACTTCATACATCGAACTATCATTATATGAATCACCAATAACAACCGTATTATCTACATCAATATTATAATATCTCATAATTAAAGAAATTACTTTACCTTTGCTTACACCTATTGATGTTATATCAAATATAGGTGACAAACCTTTTCCTTTTGATCATGAAGAAAATTCACCTAAATCACCATATTTTCTTTTTAGATATGATAATAAATTAACAACATCAGTATCCATTTTTGCATCAAAAACAATACCTGTTGGTTTTAAAGGTAATTTTCCTAAATCAATACCAACCTTAAATTTAGTAGCTTGATTAAATCCAAAAACTTTTTCTAAGTTTTCGTCACGATGTTGCAATTGAACTCAATCAGGGCCTTCTATTGCATAATTTGTAATTTCTTTTTTAACTTTTTCGTCACCTAATATATATAAAACTTCATTTAAGTCTAAATATGAAATTGTAGGAATGAAAAACGGATCAGAAGGATTGTGAATATGAGCACCATTATAATTTCCAACTAATGCATTTAAACCTAATTTTTCATAAACTGGTTTAGTACTTCTCCAAGGACGCCCTGTGATTATTGAAACGATATGTCCTTCTTTTACTGCTCTTTTAATTGCTTGTTCAGTTTTTGGATGTATTGTTCCCTCGGCAGAATCTGCTAATAAAGTTCCGTCTAAATCTAAAGCAAATAAAAATTTACGAGAATTTTTATCATTATTATTTATCATTTTTTCTCCATTAATATTCAAAATTATTGAATATATTGTTATTTTAAATACTTATATATTTTACCATATTTAGAAAAATGGTGAAAACTGACCAATTAAAAGTATGTTTAATAGTATTTAATAAATTTTATTGTAAAGATATAAAAAATAAAACTCACAAGTAATAATTGTGAGTTTTAAGTGAAATTATAAATTATTCCTAAAAATTAATCACCAAATATATAGTCCCCTAATTGAGCATTTGGGAATATAGATCTAGGATTAAGGCCTAAACCAGAAAGAGAAGATTTATAAAATGCAAATCTTTGTACTTCCTTAACATTTTGAGTATTAATAAGTGATGTAATTCCTTTAATTTTTGAAAAAGCGGAATCACCAATTTCAACTTGTTTAGAATTGAAATCAATATATGAAAGTCCTGAAAAAGTTGAATTTGCAAATGCATAATTATCTATTTTAGTATTTTTATAAAATTTTAAATTAAATGTAGAAGGAAAATTGCAATCTGCAAACGCACTATCACCTAATTCAACCAAATTACTAAAATTACAATATTTTAATTTAGTTTTAGTAAACGCTCTTTGTTCAATTACTTCAATATTATTTAAATTAATTTCTTCTAAAGAAGTACATTCTGCAAAGGTATATCTATTAATTTTCTTTAATTTATTTGATAAGTTTACATTTTTAAGAGAAGAACATCCATCAAAAGCAAATTCTTCAAGCTCTTCAATATTAGCTAAATTAATTTCAGTAAATTTAGCACAATTTCTAAATGCAAAACGATCTATTTTTTTAATCTTAGATAAGTCTAAATTTTCTAAAGAAGTACAATTTTCAAATGCTCCTAAACCTATTTCTTCAATTTTATTATTAAGCTTTACATTAGTCAAACTCTTGCAATCTTTAAAAGTATTATTAGGAATTTTCTTAATATTTGTTTTCGAAAAATCCACTGAATTTATATTTTGATTTTTTTCAAATACATATTCACCCATAGTCTTTAAATTTTTAAATACTATATCTTTTTTGTTAAGGTTTGTATTTTTAAATGCTGAACTGCCTATATTTTCCAATATTTCAAAATCAATATCAACTGCAGAAGTGTCTTTAAATGCTTCATATCCAACGTCAGTTAAAGTCTTTTTAGGATTTAAAATATGAACCATTTTTGCATTAGCAAATGCACTATCTCCTATTTTTTTAACATTATTTATGTTTAATTCTAACTTATTTGTTTGCTGAATTCCTTCAAAACAGTTTGCAGGTATTTCAATAATATCATCATGTAATTTTATTTTTTCTATACCATTAGTTAAATTTTCACATTTAGAAAATGAATATCTAGATAATTTCTTACACTTATCAATATTTACATTTGATAATTCTGTGCAACCTTGGAAAGAAGAATCTCCAACTTCAACATCTTTATTAAATTTATTTAATGATTTTAAATAATAACAATTATAAAATGCATAATCACCAATAATTTCAATATTTCTTAAATCAATGTTAGTTAAATTTATGCATTCTTTAAATGCTGAATGACCAATTTTTGTAATTTTGCTTAAATCTATTCCATCACTTTTTAGACTTGAACATCCATAAAATGTTTCATCCTTAATTTCAGTAATTGTTGAACTTTTAAGTTTAAATTCTCTAAGAGAATTACAATTATAAAATGCACCTTTCCCTATTGAATTTCAATTTCCATCATTTTCAATTTTAGTTAATTTTTCTGCATATTTAAATGCATATTCATCTATATCTTTTAAATTGTTTGCACCATTAAGTTCTTTAATTTCAGAACTAAGGAATGCTTCTTTACCAATATATGTTGTTAGTTTTGTATTTAAAATAGATATGTTAGAACCTCTAAAAGCTCCTTCTTCAATTCTTGTTACATTTTTTAAATCAATAGGTTTTTCTTCACTAAAGCATTTTGCTTCTTCAAATGCTCTTGCATTAATAGTTGTTATTTTTTCACCTAAATTTAAATTTAATGATTCATCACAAGAATTAAAATTCCTTTCACCTAAATGAGTAATGTTATCTAAATTAATATTTTCAAACTTAACATTTTCAAATGTTCTTAAACCTAATTCAGTAAATTTATCAGGTAAAGTGATACTATTTAAACTTATTAATTTATTATTAAGTGAAGCATTTCAAATATTTTTATTTAATTGATCAATAGATTCAGTTAATGTTAAATTTGAAAATCTATTATTTTTCTTGCTTTCACCATAGAAAAATAGCTCTCTTAAATCATCACAATTTGTTAATGCTTTACCAATTTCAAGTTTTTCAATTTTTTTAACTCTTGAAAAAGAACCATCATCATCTTCATCTTCACCAAGTCTTGTTGCATAATGAAGTTTAGATAATGAATCGCAAACTTTTAAATGTTTAATTTTTGCTTGATCTAATGCTTTTCGATCAAGTTCTTGAATGCCTTCATGGAATTGTAATTTTTCAACATCAATTTTTGCTAATGATAATGATGGAACTTTAGCAATATCTCCAAACACAGAAATAGATCTAATGCGTTTAATGTTGGTTAAAATATCATTTATACCTTGATATTCTAATAATTTACCGATTCCAAGTGCTTTTACTGTTGCATTTTTAAATGCAGTTTTATCAATAAATGCTGCTGTTTTAGGCATTTTAATTGCATCAAGATCACACTCTGCAAATGCTTCTTCACCTATAGATGTTAATTCAGATGGAAATTGAAGATTTTGTATTTTTTTGCAAGATTTAAATGCAAAATTACCAATTTCTTTTACATTTGTAAAATCATTTGAAACAAATTCGCTACATTGGTAAAATGCATAGTCACCAAAAGAAGTTATATTTATAGTATTAATATATATTAAACTTGAGCAATTTTTAAAAGCGTTGTTAGGAATTTTTCTAACATTATTATTTTGAAAATTATCTACTTTCTGTAAGTTCTTGCAATTTTCAAAAGCCGAAACTCAAGTATCATTTTTTAATGATTTTAGATCAATTTCTTTAAGATTTGAATTTTGGAATGCTGCTTCGCCTAATGATTCAACATTTTCCAAGTTTGCAGTTTCTAATGATTGAGTATTATAAAATGCAAAATTACCAATATTTTTAATGTTATCTAATGTAATATGTTCTAAGTTAGTACAGTTATAAAATGCTTCATTTGCAATTTCATCACATGCTAAAGTAGAAACTTTATTAAGTTCTATACAGTTTTTAAATGCTTTAGCGCCAATTTTTTGAATATTAACATTATTTATATATTTTAGTTTAGATGCATTTTCAAATGCTGATTCACCAAGATTTATTATTTCTTGTGAACCTTCAACAGTTTCGATTTTTGATCCGAAAAATGCTCTTTTACCAATATTTTTGGTTAGTTTAAGATCTAATGTTGAAATATTTGAATTTTCAAATGCTGACTCTTCAATTTCAGTAACATTTTTAAGATCTAAAGGTTTATCTTTAGTAAAACAATTTGTATCTTTAAACGCCCTTGCATTAATGGTTGTTAGTTTGTCACTTAAATTTAAATTTAATGAATCGTCACATGAGTAAAAATTGTTTTCACCTAAATGAGTAATATTTTCTAAATTAATATTTGAAAATTTAACATTTTTAAACGTATCAATTCCAAGCGAAGTATGTTTTTCAGGAATTGTTATTTTATTTAAATTCATTATCTTATTACCAATTGATGAATTTCACATATCTTTGCTTAACGAATTAATAGAATCAGTTAATTTTAGCTCAGTAAATCTACTAATTTCTTTATTTTTTCCATAGAAAAACAGTTCTCTTAAATCATTACATTTAGTTAATGCTGAACCTATTTCAAGAGTTTGTATTTTCTTAACATTAGAAAATGAACCTGATGTATCACTTAAAGGATTTGAAGGATAATGCAATTTTTCTAAACTATCAGCAATTTTTAAGTGATTAATACTTGCAAAATCAAGAGCATTAGCTTCAATTTCTTTAACTCCTTCTTCAAGAGTTAATTTATTAACATTAAGTTCCGCTAATGAAAATGAAGGAATTTTTTCAATGTTTCCTTTAACTGTTAAGTTTTCAATTGAACTTAATTTTGTTAAAACCTTATTAATAGTTTTATATTCAAGCAATTTTCCTATTTTTAAATGAGAAACTGAAGTTTCAGAAAATGCCAAATCATGTAAACTATCAACTTGATCAAACATATCTAATTCTGAAAAATTACATTTTGCAAATGCGTTCTTATCAATAGATTTTAATATTGAGTTAAATTTAACTGTTTTTAATTTTGATGCTTCAAAAGCAGATTCTAAAATTTCTAAAACATTTTTTAAATCTATTGTAGTAATATTTGAATTAAGAAATGCTCTCTTACCAATTTTTGTAATTGTTGAAGAAAGATTAATATTTTTTATATTAATTCCATTGAAAGCATCGTCTGGAATTTCTGAAATAGTATTTAATATATCAACTTGATTAATTTCACTAAATTTCTTTAATTGCATTCTAATAGGATTAGCTAATAATGCTTTTCCTATTAAAAGTTTTTGAATATTTAATTCATTAAATATATTGTTTTTAGCATTTTTTAATTCATCATTTAAAGTTAATGAGTTTAAATTTAAACCTGAAAAAGCATCTGTCGAAATTGATGATGCTTTATTAGTATCAACATTTTTAATTTTATCTAGATTTTTTAAGGCATCATATGATAATGATAAAATACTATCTTCTAAAGTTAGATTTTCTTGATTTCATTTTGCTTTTCATTCTTCAATTGAATAAGTTTCTTCACCATATTTAATTTTAACATTTGGTTTTAAGTCACTTGTTCCAATAATATGTGATTTGTCCTTAATTCAAATCTCTTCTAATGAATTCATATTTGAAAATGCATTTTTACCAATCAAACCTGTTGACTTAGTTATTGTTACTCGTTTAACATTTTTAAATCCTCTAAATGTATTCTCATCAATTTCTTTTACATTTTCAGGAATGTTAACTTCAGTTATATTTTTGTCTTTATATTGTTTAATTGCTTCAGGAGTTAATTTAGAACTATTTCTTAAAATTTCATCAAATTCTTTTTGATAATCTCGATTATTAATTATTTTTTTGCCTAAATTCTTAGCAGCTACTGCACCTGCAGCTATAAATTGAAGTGAAGCAGCAGTTCCTAAAAAACCTGCCAATGCTTTTATTGTCTTTATTTTTTTGTTTTTTTCTTTTTGAAGATTAAGAGTTTTTTTATTTCCATTGTTTTGAATAGACATATTTATCCTTCCGTTTGGATTTATCAATTATTTTTTAATTAAAACTAATACTAATAAAATGATACTTAATGCAATCATCACGGTTAAAGTTGTGAAAAAAATTCATGCTTTAACTTGAAATTTTTTATTCAAGTTTGCATCTACTTGAGTTTTAATGTTCATATCTTCATAAATTGATCTAGCGGTTGAAAGTTCAATTTTTTGAGTTCCGAATCCAGTCATTGATTTAATGAATGGTGAAGACTTTGTTTTACCATCTTTTGATATGGTGTAGTAAATATCTAATTTATTTTCATTAACTACAGTTTTAATGATTTCAACTTGAAAACCTGGTAAATCAGCTTTTAAATCATTAATTACAACTTCATCAATTGCTTTTTGTGTATTAGACAAAATAAATTTAGCATCTTTAGCTTTATTATCTAAATCTAAAGCAGTTACGGCCATTGCCATAGTTGCTTCAGAAGCTTGACTATTTACTGAAATAGGTGAAATCAATTTATTTTTTTCAAGTTCATCAATAATTACTAAATTATTAATTTTCAATTTTGATATTTTATCCGCAATTAACATTGCTTGTTTAAAAAGAGTGAACCCACGATAAGAACCATCTTTGTGAAAATAAAGAATGGTTTTTTCTTTTAAATTTTTAGCTATATCAATATAAGCTTTTAATGCTAATGTAAATTCATTGAATTGCTTTGCTGGGGTTTTTACTCCCATTTCATTAAAGAAAAAAACAGGAGTTTTAGTTGTTGCATTTAATCTTTGCATAATGTAGTATTTTTTTACTGTTTCTGGCATTTTTTTATTCCTTTTTTGTAAGTTTTATTTATTAATAATTTAAACTTATTATTAAATCTAAAAATGATAAATGAAAAAAAAAAAAAAAAAACACTTATTACTTTAATTAAGCAATAAAATGCAAAAAATAATTCAAAACATGCAAAATAAAATGCAAATCAATTTTTTATTTAGATTTCTTAAAATTTTCCAAAGTTTTCACAAAGTTTTACCAAAGTTTTCTCAATTTTGGAATTTCTTATTTATCTTATATTAGAATGAAAATGTATGGAGGAAAAATGAAATACAAAAAACTAATGCTAAACCTTGAGCATAAGCATCAAGAAAAATCATTAATTAAACTTACAAAAAATTATAATGATGTAGAATGTTATTTAGAAGAAGATGAAAATGATTCAAACATCAAATATGGAATTATTGTATTTGATGAAAATAACAAAATCATTAAAAATGATAGAGGTAAAATTGTGAAACAAAATGAATTTCAACAAATAGTTCTAATGGCAATTGACAAAATCAATATAAAAATTGATAAAATGGATGCTGATTTTAAAAACTTTAAAACATTTGTGATTGAGCAATTTGCAGAACAAAAGAAATTCAATGAGTTATTTTCAAAACGTTTAGATTCTATTGAAAATAGATTAGATTCAATTGAATATAGACTTACAAGATTAGAATCGTTTCATGAAAAAGATATTAAAAATTACGAATCATTTCATGAACATGAAAAAGATATTAAAAAAAATAAATAATACTTATTAGATAATTAAATAACAATTAATAGTTAATGCAACATTGTAATGACCTTATAATGTTGCATTTTCTCAAAATTTTCCAAAGTTTTACCAAAGTTTTCTCAATTTTGAAACAAAAATACTTTTTATAAGTAGAATGAAAGTGTAAGGAGGAAAAAATTAACAATTTTAAAAAAATAGATATTGAGAATACTAAAAAATTTGCTGGTGGATTTGCAATTTCTGCTTTCATAACAACATTAGTTAGCACAATAATACCAACAGGAATTAGTATTATAAGTTCGTTGGTTGGGCTTGGTAAATCAGTATCATCACCAAAGGGTGAAATTAAAACCAAAGACTTAAATTATAAATGAGACAATTCAAGTGATAACTCATCAATAAATTCAGCCTTTAGTTATTGTATTTAACTTACATAAGCCATAGATTTAATCTATGGTTTTATTTTTCAAAAATTTTTTCAACATATTTTGAATTAAATAAATATAAAAGCGAACCTCAATCTAAGTCAAAATTTATGATATCGCCAACTTTATAATTATGCTTTGAATCATTAGCATTAATAATTAAATGATCTGTTGAACCACCTAGTATTTTTAAATCTTTGTCAATTGGAATCATTGCATCGAACATAGTATCAAGTTTACCGATACCGACAATTATTCTTTTGATATCACCTATGTCTTCAAAATAAGGCTTATGACCGAAGGCATCAATACCACACTTACCAACCGGAAGAGAACTTTTATAATCAACTTCAATTACTTCTGCTTGACATCTAAACGCATCACGAAACATACCTTTTATCGTTTTACGATACATATCTTCAGTTCCAAATATCATCGCAAATCCCATTCTTAAAAAATTTATTTCTTTGGGCATTCTATTTTCTCAAACGAGATGTAGACTTAATGAATTGCCTCCGGACATATGACTTAATTTTATATTATATTTTTGTTCAATTTTATGCTTTAAATCCACAAATATTTGCATGGCTTCATCAGAAGGAATTCTTGCTCCATAGCAACCGAAATTACAACCAAGACCAATTAATTCAACGCCTTTTAAATTGATAATTTGATCAACTGTATATAAAGTTTCTTCCGGTAGAACCCCTTCGCGCCTATCACCTAAATCAACCATTAGAACAATTTTGTGTGGTTTTAAATTTTGATTAAGACAATATTTGCTAATTTTTTGAATAACATTTAAATCACCATTTAAACTTGAATCACATTTTTTAACAACATCTTGTATTTCAAAAATTGATGGAATACGTAAAAGTTGTTTATGTCCCTCAATATCACTATAAACATCAAAATTCTCAAGCCTTGAGTCACCAAAATACTTAATTCCGCACTCTGAATAAAGTTCAGCCATTCTTCTATTACCACAAAAACCTTTAGTAACCGCTAAAACATCAATATTATTTTTCTTACAAATATCAATTGCAACTTTAACATTATTTTTAAACTTAGTTTCATTTATTATTAGTCGTGGATATTTCATAAGCCTCTATTTCTTATCATTATTTTCAATAACTTTGAATTCTAAAGTAACTTTTTTGCGTAAATCTTCAAGAATATAAACATCATATCCAAATAAAAACTTTTTAAAAAATTGTTTTACTTTTTTAAAAAGTGTAGTTTTTGTTCTAGTGGTTTCACAAACATTAAAAATTGCGCAATTATATTCAAATGAATATTTAATGGTAACTCATTCATTAGTGTTAAAATCAATTCTACAAATATATTTTTCACGATCATCCTTAATATTTCTTAAATCGGTTATATTTGTAATATCATGAAAATTAATACTATTTTGTAAAAACATTTTTGTTTCAAAAGCATCTATATTTTCATTAGCAACAGGAATTGAAAAACTATTCAAATAAATTTTAGGTAATGATTTAGATTGGAGTTCAAACATATTTGATAATTTTAAATTTTGAGTTTTTAAATAATTTAACATATCAGAAAGTATTGAAAGCATTAACATACTATCGCTAATATTTACCATATCGTTTTTAATATAAAATTTATTATTTTCCGAAAAATATATTGTATTATTCTCCAAATTATTAAAATCTAAATTATTTAAAAACTTATGTTGATAATTAATGTTATAACGATTTGATAACATATGAAATATTTCTAAGTCAAGAGAATCGGAACAAATTAAATTTTGAATTTGTGAATAATTATCATTAGTTGGATAACTATTATTTATATAGTAAAAATAAACAGAATAAATTATTAAAGGATCAACTAATGTATATTTACTAATGATTCCTTTAGATTTTTTTTCATATAAATATAATTTTTGATAATCATATGAAAATTTACAAATATAGTCATAATTAGAAGCTAGATATATATTTTTACGATTTATTTCATAATCATCTACATTTTTATTATTAATAAAAGAATATGAAATATCATTTCATCCTAAAATTTTTTTTACAAAAGGTTTAATAGTTGGTGAGGGATAAATACCTAAATTTAAAATTTTATTACCTAATTGATTAAAGTTAAAATTCATAATAAAATCGGCATATTCATCTAATAATTTATCAACATCAAAATAAATTGGCCTATCCATAAATGCTTTAATCAAGAAAGGATTTAGTTTTTGATAAATTTCATATATATTTAACATTTCAGTCGATGAAAAATTATTAGCTTTATTGTCCAAAAAATCAATGTTGTAAAAATCTCGATTATTAAATTTAGAAAAATATATTATTGCATCTAATTTTTTGATTTTCTTAATTGAAAATAATAAAAATTGTTTTGTGACTGCAAAATTATTATTGAAGCAATATGCATTAAATCCATAAGCATTTAAAACTTGATTCATATATGAAAGATAATTATCGTCTGTAGTAAAATATTCATCAGCACAGATCAAAACGTTTAATTTTCTTTGGATTTTTTGGTTAATCACTAAAAAAGAAACGAAAGCTTTCGTTATTGCTTTAATTGTAACTTCATTAAATTTGTTATTACCAAATCCTTTTTTTGCAACAAATTTATTGTCAATTAATTTAATTTGATTAAAAAATGATTCGTCATTATTTTTTTCATATTTTGTAATTGCTTTTATAGCATTTTTATTTTTTTCATAGTATTCATATCATTCATTAAATTTATTCATAGTAATTAAATTATAAATAAAAAAAATGTTATATAATAAATACGCATTTTTAAAATGCCCGAGTGGCGGAATGGTAGACGCTGAGGACTTAAAATCCTCTGACTGTAATGGTCGTGCTGGTTCAAGTCCAGTTTCGGGTACCATATGCGCCCTTAGCTCAGGCGGTAGAGCAAATGGCTTTTAACCATTGGGTCAGAGGTTCGAGTCCTCTAGGGCGTACCATTTCAGGAAACTGATAAACAAAAAGAGCATTTAGCTCTTTGCTAGAAAGTAATATGAAGTGCAACACTATGTGCTTCATATTTTATTTTATCTTTTTTCAAAAATTCATGTACTAAAAAATTAAAAAAATATGTTAAAAATAAACACATAGTGTTTTGAAATTAAATATTAATAATTATTCAAAAATCTTATTGTAAGTTTCAATTAAATTTTCCTTGTAATATTCTAATGAAGAATTTCAGTTCAATATTTTTCTACGTTTATAATTAATTTCTAATGTTACTTCTTTAATTAATTCAGGATCAATTTCATTAAAATTAGTTCCTTTAGGAAAATATCTTCTAAATAAACCATTTCAATTTTCATTGGTTCCCTTTTGTCAAGATGCATATTTGTCTGCAAAATATATGCATATATCAAATTTATAAGCTAATAATCCTAATTTTCTAAATTCAAATCCATTATCAGTTGTAATTGATCTAACAGGAATATTGTTAGAACCTATAAGTTTAGAAAGAATTCTATTTAAATTATCTGGATGTTTTCCTTTTATCATTGCTGTATAGCAAAATCTAGTTTTTCGTTCAACAAATGTAATGATATGATATGCACCACGAACATTTCTACCACAAATAAGATCTAATTCTCAATGACCAAACTCAGATCTATCATTAATTTCTTGTGGACGAGTTCAAATTGGCTTTACATATTTAGCTCCAACTAATCTATCAATTATATTTGTATTTGCTCTTTTTCCACCCTTTTTATAATATCTTCGCAGTAATTGTTTCCGTTGTATAGCTCATTTTCCTGAATTTATCCAATTAAAAATTGTTTTAAGCGAGGGGATCGGGTAATTAAAATTATTTTTAATATAAAAATAAGTATTTTCAACCATTCATTTTTTACCATCATATAATGCTACAAATTGATTAGTAAAATCTTCATATTTTTCATATATACGACGATCTCAAAAATAAAACTTGTGTTTATGTCTACTCATAGCTTTTGTATCAGCTATTTCAGGATTGTATTCTAAATTAAAGCAATCAAAATTCCTTTTGATTTCTCGTGATATGGTTGAAGGACTTTTTTTAATTTCTTTAGATATTTTCCTAATGGAGTAATTTTTACTTAAATATTCTTTTATTAGAATTCTATTGGTATAATTTAAATGATTATAATTATTAATCATGAGTAACCGCCTTCTGAAGCAAAATGGTTGCTCTTTTTTTATATAAAAATGCAACCCTATAAATTATCTCATAGTGTTGCACTTGATATTACAATGTAGCAAAGAGCATTTAGCTCTTTTTTTATTTGTCTTTAAAAGCTTTAATTATTATTCCAGCTTCTTTCATTAAAGAAAGAGCAAAAGAATGATATTTATTTGCATTATGATCATCGGTATCAAAAGTTGCGACTAAATCTTCGTAAACAATAATTTCTTTATCAACTAAAATTTTATTGAAATATGTTTTTAATGAGATGGCAAATTGCAAAACACAAATATCAGTACAACAACCTACAATTTCAATGCTATCATATTTAGATATTTCATTTATATCAATATGATGAAATGCATTAGTAGTATTTTTCAAAACTATTTTTTTAACGTATGGTAATAATTCACTAACTATTTCAGCTTCTTCTGTTTGCACTAAACAATGTAACGGATATTGCTTCATCTCAATATCATTTTTTGAATGCGAATCACAAATAAATAAATTATTAATTTTTTTATTGATATTTAAATAATTTTCAATATTTGGAATAATATTTTTAATTAAATCACTAGATAGTGGTCCAATTTTTGTGAATCCATTTAACATATCAATAACACAAATTACTTTTTTCATAAGGTTTCTCTTTCCGTTTAAATTTTTAAAATAATTTAATTTATATATACTCTTTAATAACTATTAAAAAAATTAATAAAATTATTTAACAAATTCTTTTAAATTTATAAAAAGGATAAATAATTAATCTCCATGTTCTGATAATGTAAATTTATCTACTTTTGAGGGAGGAGCATCAAAAGGTTTTTCAAAATCATATTCAATTATTTCAAAACGATAACTCGCAAATTTAAATGTGTTTACATTTCCATATTCTTTAAGATAATTTTGGTCAATATCACTTAGACCATAGTCAAATGATCTTTCATAGCGTAAATGCAATAATTCATTTGGTGAAGAATATTTATTAAGCCCTCTAAGAGATTCAAATTTAATTTTTGGTTTTCAATCACCTTTTCCTTGATAAATTTGTTCTCCTGCAGGATATGTCATAAAATGCTCATTTTTATAATAAGGTTTAGGTATTGAAAATATTTCACGAATTTTTTGTTTTTCACTTTTGTATGTTGTTGAAAATGATGAAGTAATATTTATTTTTGAATAATATGTTTTATTTATATTCATTTTATTTAATCAATTTCATGTAGTGAATCCAAATGAAATCTTTAAATTTAAATTAGGAATATTAAATAAATTAAATATTTGTTCAAGTGCATAATTTCCTAACCTCATATAATATGATTGCGCATTCATTCCTCTTGAAAAATCAAATTTAACTTCTTTTACATAATATAAATCAATAGGATCCTCTTGAATTTTAGAATTTTTATATTCAATTATTTCTCTTGAAGCATATTTTTTCATAATTTTTTTAAAAATATTAAATTTATGTTGAAAGTCGTTATACCATTTATCAACAGACTTAAAAAATTCTTCAGTAAAACGATATGCTTTTATTAGCTTTTTAGGATCTTTTCACAAGTTTTTATTTACTTCTACTTCTTTAAAATATTCATCTTTCATTTGAAATTGCTCAAAATCATCAAAAACATATTTCTGTTTATCAATATATTCTTTTTCATATTTTTCAGCTAATTTTTCATCTTTTTGTTCTTGAGTTTCTTCGTGAACACATCTTGAAGAAATTAATGGTAAAGTTGACATTAAAGTAAAAGGTGTTAATAAAAATAATTTTTTCATTATCTTTCTCCGTTTCTTGTAACAAGTTTTGCATTTAAATGTATATATTTAATAATAAATTTAGTAATATCACGTGAATTTTCAAAATAATGTTTTTCATTATCTAATTCAATATTTCACAAATTAAAATATTTTAAATCCATTAAATATTTATGTCCATTGTTTATATAAAAGATTTTTTCTGTTGAAGGTAAAATAAGTTTTTGTAATATTGCACGATAATTATTCGTAATAGTAGTTGGATCATTAAAACCTAGTTCATTAATTAACATTTTAATTCCGTGTGAAGTTAACGTACTTTCAATTCCGACAATTGTATATCTAGTTTGAGGTTTAATCCCTTCTGTTTTAATTTTTCTTAAATATTCCCTAATTTCTGTATCATCTTTGAAAGTAAATAAGGATGAATATGAATTATTTAATTGATATATCAATGAATTATTT
This sequence comes from Metamycoplasma faucium, assembly GCF_045160055.1. GTDB lineage: Bacteria > Bacillota_I > Bacilli_A > Mycoplasmatales > Metamycoplasmataceae > Metamycoplasma > Metamycoplasma faucium. Next base: position 652,000 of record NZ_CP088155.1, read on the forward strand.
TCAGTTTCTTTGTATTGAATAAAATTTTTAAATTTAAATAAGTTCAACCCTTTTAAATTAAAATAATTTAAATAATTATCAATATAATTAATTTTCCTGTTTGTAGCAAAATCCTTTTGTTTTTGAATTAAATTACTACTATTTACTATTTTGTTTGGAATAATTTTATTTGGATCAATACAATCAAAATAATCACCGTTATTTATATTTTTATTACTTATATTAATAAAATTATCATCATTTTTATAAAAAGCGTACTATTTTTATATATATTTATTAAAATTCTAGAGTTTTAATTGATATAAATTGTATCTTTTAATTGCTTATTAAAGACTAATTCAAATAATTTAAAATTATAAAATGTTAATCTCCATGTTCTGATAATGTAAATTTATCTATTTTTGAGGGAGGAGCATCAAAAGGTTTTTCGGAATCATATCCAATGATTTCAAAACGATAACTTGCAAATTTAAATGTGTTTACATTTCCATATTCTTTAAGATAATTTTGGTCAATATCACTTGGGCCATAATCAAATGATCTTTTATAACGGAAATTTAATAATTCATTAATTTGCATTCCTTTTTTTAGCCCTCTAAAAGATTCAAATTTAATTTTTGGTTTTCAATCATCTTTTCCTTGATAAATTTGCTCACCTGCAGGATATGTCATAAAATGTTCATTTTTATAATAAGGTTTAGGTATTGAAAATATTTCACGAATTTTTTGTTTATCAGTTGGCCAATATATATATTTAAATATTGATGTAATATTTATTTTTGAATAATATGTTTTATCTATATTAGCATTAATTAAATCATCTCAACTCATAAATTCAACTGATAAATTTAAATTTAAATTTGGAAGGCGAAAAATTTTTTTTATTCATTCATCGGTAAATAATCTAATACAATGCAATTGTGGATTCAATCCTCTTGAAAAATCAAATTTAATTTCTTTTACATAGTATAAATCAATAGGATCTTCTTGAATTCTAGAATTCTTATATTCAATTATTTCTCTTGAAGCATATTTTTTCATAATTTTTTTAAAAATATTAAATTTATGTTGAAAATCATTGTACCATTTTGTAAAATTATCAATAAATTCAGATGTAACGCCATATGTTTTTATTTTATTGTCATAACGCCATATGTTTTTATTTACTTCTACTTCTTTAAAATATTCATCTTTCATTTGAAATTGCTCAAAGTCATCAAAAACATATTTTTGTTTATCAATATATTCTTTTTCATATTTTTCGGCTAATTTTTTATCTTTTTCTTCTTGAGTTTCTTCATGAACACATCTTGAAGAAATTAATGGTAAAGTTGACATTAAAGTAAAAGGTGTTAATAAAAATAATTTTTTCATTATCTTTCTCCGTTTCTTGTAACAAGTTTTGCATTTAAATGTATATATTTAATAATAAATTTAGTAATATCACGTGAATTTTCAAAATAATGTTTTTCATTATCTAATTCAATATTTCACAAATTAAAATATTTTAAATCCATTAAATATTTATGTCCATTGTTTATATAAAAGATTTTTTCTGTTGAAGGTAAAATAAGTTTTTGTAATATTGCACGATAATTATTTGTAATAGTAGTTGGATCATTAAAACCTAATTCATTAATTAACATTTTGATACCATGTGAACTTAATGTACTTTCAAGCCCAACAATTGTATATCTAGTTTGAGGTTTAATCCCTTCTGTTTTAATTTTTCTTAAATATTCCCTAATTTCTGTATCATCTTTGAAAGTAAATAAGGATGAATATGAATTATTTAATTGATATATCAATGAATTATTTTCAGTTTCTTTGTATTGAATAAAATTTTTAAATTTAAATAAGTTCAACCCTTTTAAATTAAAATAATTTAAATAATTATCAATATAATTAATTTTCCTGTTTGTAGCAAAATCCTTTTGTTTTTGAATTAAATTACTACTATTTACTATTTTGTTTGGAAGAATTTTATTTGGATCAATACAATCAAAATAATCACCGTTATTTATATTTTTATTACTTATATTACTGAAATGATCATTATTTTTATAAAAAAGTGGATTATTTTTATAATAATAGGTTTTTATAATATTGTCATTTATACTTAATTTTAATTCACTAAATATATTTTTTAAATTCATGTCACTTTTTCAATCATTTCAATTGGCATTTTCTTTTTTATAATATGTTTTTAAATCATTAAATTTGAGACCTATTTCATTTTTTGAAGTATTATTTAATTTTTTTTCTATAAATTTATTTAACTCACTTTCGAAATAATTTCACAACATATTTTGCATAGTTAGATCATGTTTCAAGTTTTCAAAATATTTCTCAATGTTATTTCTATCTTCTTCATTAATCATTATTTTTTTCATTGAATATTTTAATAATGAATGAAACATATCAAATTTATTTGATTTATTCATAAATTCATTCTTAAGATTATTCATTTTATTCTTAAAATTATCTTTATCAAATTGAATATTGATTTCAATACCAAAATTATTATATGTTCATTTGTCTTTTTCAAGTATTGTTATTATATCTCATTCTGTAGGATCATTTTTAGCTGCTAAAGTAAGGTTTTTAAAATCTAAAAATTTTCCTTTTAATTTTGCAAAATGATCTCAATAAGAATAATAATAATATTCTTTTTGTATACTTCCGTGTGGACCTCTATTTGGATGTTTTTTATAATTAGGATTTTTAATTTTCCTTTCTTTTGTGTCTGAATAATATTTTTTGAAATTTTTATTTACAAATTCTTTGGAAAGATTAGGATTTTTTAAGAGTTCTAAATCATTAAAATATTTTTCTATTCATTCTTCATCAACATATTTATAAATTTCTGTTCTATCTTTATTAATTATTCATTCATCCTCATTATTTGAAGAAAATTCTTCAAAATATGCTTTGCCATAATCACGATATTTCATATTATCCATTCTTGGAAGTTTTAAGGTAATTTTATAACGTTTCTTTACAGCTTGATTGGTAAAATCCATAATTGCATTCGTAAATAAATTAGTAAAGAAATTATCTATATTACCTTTATAAGATAATAATCTTTCATTACCATCTTTATCTTTTAATTTTAAAGTGTCACGAATATATGTTTCTTGAAGAACGTTTTTATTATAAATATCATTCATTAATTCATTTATATCACTTGGATTATATGGATTGTAATATTTATCTTTTACAATACCATTTGAAGAATACTCAAGTTTATAAAATACATTTTCAATAATATCATCCGTTGCATTTTTAATAATACTATTTTTAGCATCTTCTTCATCTCTAAATGGTTGATTACGATGATCATAATATCGTTTAACAATTGCAAATTCTGGTAAATATGATCTTATTACACTTGATAAATCATCTGTATAATTCCCGTAAATATCTTTATAAGCTTTTTTAAATTTAGAAAAATTAACTAAATTTAATTTGTTTGAATTCATATCAATTTCGCCATCATAGTTTTTATATTCTTTTTTGCCTATAAAATGATTAATATTTACTTTATTTACTAAATATTTAACTATTTCATCTTTAGAATTAAATATCATTTCTTTGCCATTAATTCTAATAACATATTTAGTTTTTACATTAGTAATATTTTTATGGTTATCTATTAATTTATTTTCAATTTTATTAGAATTAGTTTTATTAACAACTTTAAGATTGCTAGTTTTAGTTGATATTAATGATATCGGTAAAGAACTAAGCGTAATAAAAGATGCAAATAATATTTTTTTATTCATGTTTCTTACCTTTCTTTGCTTTTAAATAATCTTCTACTGATTTAATGAATTTTTTACAATATGCAATAACTTCTTCAATTGTTTTAAATTCTTTATCTTTATATTTAAATTTATAAGTTTTGTTTTCTTGTATTACTTTTTTAGTTATTGACAAATATTGAATTTGCATCAAATGTTTAACAGCAGCTTCAAAAGATGGAAAATAAACTCTCACATTTTCATTATTTAGAATACTATAAATTTGTGTTTTAATTATTTCTTGCAATTCATTATATTTATTATTTTCATTAAACATTTTTTGCGACACTAATTTTGATAAAACATTAAATTTATTAATAAATATTCTTTGTAATTTTTTAATATTATTAATATCATATAAATAAGTATCATTATCATTTTTTAAATTACCATCAAATAATAATAATTTTTTTAATTCTTGATAATTATCATCTTTATTAATATTATTAATTATTTTAATTAAATTTTCTAATTGATTTTTATTAGAATTATTCTCACTATCAACTTGATCTATTGGTATTTTTTGATCATTTATTTTAGGAAGTTGCATTAACACCGTAGGTTTTAATTCATATAAAATTGAATCTTTTAATTTTTCAAATCCATCTTTGATATTACTAATATCATTAATTTTGCCAAAAATATTAATTTTACCAGCTTGTGATTTATATCATTTTTCTAAATATGTAATTTCTTTAGCTTCTTCTTTAGTTAGAAGTTTATTTATTAAATCATCTAATTTTGAAAAATATTTAAATTCCTCCCCTGATTTTGTTTGTTCGAAGGAATAACAATATTCAATATTATTTTCTTTCAGAAAATCTTGATCATTATTAATCAATGCATTATAAATTAAATCTTTCTCCAAAGATGAAGATTGGTGATATTGATATTTTTTCCCTTTATAGTAATAATAATCTGTACTAAATTCAGGCATAAATTCAATTGGATCTAATAATTTCGCTTTTGAAATTGTTGCAGTTTCTTTGGTATCAAAACCTCATCATTTAGATGTAGTTATGCCTCCATCTCATATATATTGTGAATTAGGATTGCCAGTTTGACTATAAATATAATCATATTGTGTTTTTTCACCAATAAATTGAGTAATAATGGTAAAAATAATATCAATAGCAGCCGAAGCTATTGCAACTGCGGGGATAGATGAAAAAATACCTAAAACAGAACTTGCTAAGCCATGAATAGATTTTACAATATTCAATGATTGATTTAATCCTGCAGATTGAATAGAAAATACTAATTGACTAATCGATCCTAATGTGTTGGTAATTCCATTCAATACATTAGCACCGACATTAAATTTATTTAATAACTCTTCTTTTTGTGCTTTATATAATAATGTTTTAAATCCCAATTTTTTATATGTTATCGTCTTGGAATTAATGTATTTTTTTAATTTATTTTTATCAATATTTTGAATTTCTTTTTCTAATGTTTTTATATGATTTTTATTGTTAAATTTTAAATTCTCTAATGTTTTTATTTTTTTTGCAGCATTAGATGAAGATGAATTATTATTATAAAATTCTGTAATAACTTGCTTATAATAATTAAATGCAAATATATGATTTTTCATTAATGTTTTATTGCTATAAAGTTTAGAAAAATCAACATTTTTTAAACTATTTAAAAAATTATTTCTTAAATAATTATTCATCGATTCGGCTGATTCATAATTATAATATTGCAATACATTAGAAGAAAGATTTTTTAGTTCATCCTCAGAATTTGTTGGCTTCTTATTTTCCATATATTGGCCTGTATTATTATCAAAAATATAATTTGATTCTTGAAGAGATCTTAATGAATATTTATCATATAATTTTTCTAATTTTTTATAAGTATCATCATTATTAATAGATGATTTTTTTAATAACTCATCAATTCTAAAAGGCAAGGCAGAAGATGCATTCATTGCATTAGTGGTAGCTAAATTAATAGTTCCAATGGCATTAATTACATTATCACTATTTGTTAATTTGCTAATAAAAAAATCATTATTTACGTCTAAATCTAATGAATAATCATCTAAATTATATGCTTTCACTAAATTAATTTTCTTTCCTTGATTATCTATATATAAATCGCCTAAAACATTATTTAGGTAATTATTCATTATATTAATTAAATTTTTAAAATATTTTTTGAATAATGAAATAAGCGTATCAGATGCACCATCTTTAGCAAAATATGCTAATCCAGAAAAATATAAAACATTTAATTGGTTGAAAAACGTCCCTCTTTTTCCAGTTTTCATAAATTTAATAATTTGTTCGAATTTTTCTCATAAGTTTGAATGTTTGGCATCACTAATATGAAATGATTTCAAATAATTTTTTAGTATTTCCGCTTGATCAATTAAAGGTAAAAAATTGAAAATTGAAAAATTATTATTAAATTTTTCTAATAATTCATTTTTTTTGTTTGGATTATTATTTATTTTCTTTTCTAATAAATAATTATTAACAGTCATCATTAAATTTGAAACAAATTTGTTTACAATCTCTTTGTATACCGATTCTTTATATCCTATAACATTTTCATTTCTTTTATGCTTAGACCATTTACCATAATTTCTAAAATCTCTAATTTCATCACTAGGAGTTTTTAAAATATAATCTCCATAAAAATTAGCTTCTTCATTTTTATCAACATCAACTAAATATTTTTTATTTCCTTTAGTTGATTTTACTTTGATAATTGAAGAACCTTTTCATTCTGTTTTTGCAAAATGTTTTTCAACAAATTCATTAACATCATAAATTTGCCCTTTTCATTTTATATATCTTTTTACATTATTGCTTATAAAATCTTTTAATAAATCTAAATTAAAATCCCCATTATTTTTTTGAAAATTAATGTCAGAAATACTTCCATTCGGAATATTAAATCTTTTATATCGCTCATTGGTTAAATTATATAATTCCTTGAACTTTTCCATTCTTTCATTTTCAGTAGGATAATGACTTATTATATTATTATAATTTAATATTATTTCATTAATAATACTTTCTTTATCTGTGTAAAATTTATTATTAAATTTATAAATTTTTGCGCTATTAACATATGAAAGTTTAGCATCAATTTCATTATCATAAGCAACATTATTTTTTCCTAAATAAATTCTAGTATTGCTATCTAAATTATTAAAATCCATTTCACTTAATTGATTTGTTGTTAATGGCAAATTTGAATTGTTTTCATAAAAATTATTTTTCTTAAGTAAATTTACATTGTGAGTCTTTATATTATTGTATAAAAATTTGTTCAAATCTTCTTCTGAATCAAATTGTTTATTTATATTTTTAGCATAATAAATAGTTCTTTCATCATAATTCATTATTTGTTTAATATTACTTTTTATATAATTTTCAAAATCTGATGTATTTTTGAAATAACTATCATTAAAATAAAATCCTTTAGAATTATCTTTTTTACCTATTGAAACAATTCCAATAATGCTTGGAACAATTGCTATTGGTAATAATGTCCCTAATAAAATTGATGTAATTTTATGACTTTTTTTCATTATATTTCTCCTTTAATTGATTTGAATGTAGTTATAGGTACCATAGTTGCAATTATTAATATAAATAAAAAAGTATAAATTAAATTAAAACTTGAATCTAATTCTAAAATCGGTATTAAAATGTCTTTATAATATTTAGTTATTGATGAATTAGACATAAGTTTGATTTTTTCAATTGTATTAAATTGATTACTAAATGAGTAAACATCATTAATAATATTATTAATTTTATTTAATAAACTTGCATTTTCTTCGATAAAATTTTCTCAGTCATTTTGATTATTTATTCCGTCAAAAACTTTTTGAAAATCATTTAAATTAACATAAAACCTTGTTGATTTATTATTATTAAAAAATACTTTATCTCCTATGATATTAACAAAATGTTTTTTTAAATATAATTTATCAATATCATTTATTTTATTATCTAAATCATACTCATCATTATCTATAATATTTTTTTCAAAATAAAAATTAGCATTTTTTATATCAATATTTAAATATGCATTAAAAGAATGAATGTGATAAAATTCATTTAATAAATTCCAAAAATCTAATCCAAATTTTTTAATTATTAAATTTTGTAGCTGCACATTATTTTTTAATATATATTTTCAATCTCTTCTTAAATATTGAATATCATTATCATTTTTTCCTGATAATATTTCTATTGATTTAATTATTTTTGAAGAAAGCATTAATTTATTTCATTCTAATTTTCCAATGGCATTTCTAACATTATTAATTGTGTCAGAATCAAAATTATTTGCATATATTTTATTATTTATTAATTGTAATAACTCATTGTTTTTATATGAAATAATTGGTTTAGTATATAAATCATAAATGAAATAATCATTATTGTTGTTTCACTTCTTATTTTCAACAATACTTTTAATATGATAATTTGAAAATTTTGAATTTAAAACTTTCGTTGGATCATAATTACTTAAAAAACTTTTCTTGAATGTAGAAATTGAAGCGAAATAAAATGTGTTAACTAAATCAAAATAAGGATAATGATTAATTTTATTTTCATATGAATTTTTAGCAACATAATAATCTTGATTTGGTTTATCTTTAGAAACTTCAACGATTTTTGATAATTCAGAAAATGTTTTATTGTATCTTTCTCTATTTGAAAATGTTTTTAATAAAATAGGCAAACTAATAGAACAAACAACTAATGTGACATTAATAATATTTTTGTATATTAATTTTTTAGAAAAAGTGCTAAATAATGAAAACATTCAAAAAAATGCATTAAAAACAATTAAATCACTAATAAATATTGCTAAAAAATAAAGAAAATTATTTAGATTGTTTTTAAAAACAACAAACATAAATAATGTAGTAATAATTGCAGTCAATAAACTAAATAAAGAAAAAATAGTAATTAAAAATAAGTATTTTGAAATAAATATCTTTCTACTATTAGAGTAAAGAGAATTTAACATTTGATCATATTGATTTTTCTTAGAAGATATAAAAAAGAAATAGCATAGCCCAAAAGAAGATAAAATGACTATACTATAAACAATAAAATAGATTATTCAATTATAACTATATAATAATGATTGATTAATAAAAAATGGCCCAACAGAAAACAAACTTAAACATAAAATAATTTCAATAGATACTAAAATTTTATTTTTTAAAAAATAAAGAGCATGATTTTTATATAAGTTTTTCATCTTATTCGTCCATTCTTTTTTCATCATTTATTTTAGAATTAGTAATTTTTCCCTCATTAATAAAAGTGATATAGTCAACATAATCCTTAATTTCAGTACTATAATGACTTGAAATAAAAATAGAACTGCCATCATTTGCAATATTTCTTAATTTTTTATAAATAAATTTTCTAGCATCAATATCTAAATTTGAATCAGGTTCATCAAGAAAAACAAGTTCCGGTTTTAACAGTTCTATTAAGACAATTGATATTTTCTTTTTTTCTCCAGACGAAAGTAAATTAGGGTTTGATTTAATTTTATCTTCCAACCCATATTCTTTTAATTTTTCAATTATATTTCTAGTGGATAAATTTTTATTATTAAAAAAATAAAAAAAGTTTTCAATATATTCTAATACGTTTCATCAAGTAGGAAATGAAAGATTCGTATTAAAGTACAAAAAACTTTTTTTTGTTTTGACTAAATTAATGTTTTGGTTTTTAAAATAAATATCACCAGTATACTTTTTATCATTGCCAGAACAAATATTAAACAATGTGGATTTCCCTGCACCATTATGTCCAATGATTACATGAAATGACTTTTTAAATAATTTAAAAGAAACATTATCTAATAGAATTTTATTTCTTATTGATTTAAAAATATTATGCGTTTCAAAAATAACTTCTTCATTTTTAATATTTTTAGAATCCATATATTAATTATATATTAAATATTTTAATATAAATTCATTTTAGTTATTTAGTCACAAACATAAAATCAAAGTTAATTAATTACATAAATATATATAATTAATATTAAAATTATGAAATTAATTAACGGACATTTAAATACAATCTATTCATTTTTGAAAAGTACAATAGATCCAAACTATTTAGTAGATTATCTTGAAAAAAATAAACAAGAGTATTTTTCAATAACTGAATATAATAACTTTTTCAGCTTGGCATTTTTTAGAAAATATACAAATAATAGTAGCATAAAACCAATTTTTGGTCTTACTTTAAATTTGTGAGTTAACAATAACAATTATCAATATATTTTGTACCCAAATAATATTGACGGATTATATGCTCTATATAAATTGTCGTCTCAAGCATTAAATGATAAAAAAATATCTCTTTCAGAAGTTATACTAATTAAAAACATTAGTATTGTTGAACATCCAATTTATGGAATGTATAATTTAACAAAACAAAAATTTAGTTATTCCAATTATTATTATTCATTTGAATTTAATAAAATAAAAGAGAATGAAGAATTCATAAAAGAAAATCTAAACAAATGCTTAATTATTAACCATTTTTGTTTATTTGATGAAATGGATAATTCTATTATTAATATTCTAAACTATATAAGTAAAGATAAAACCTCAGAAAATATATATCAGGCATTAAATTTTGAATTTCAAACTACAAATAAATTTGAAGAATTTTTAATTACCCAAACAAATGATTTTTTAAAAGATCATTATTTTAAAATTGAAGAAAATAAATATATTATTCCTAACTTTGAAAATAAAGAAAATTTTGATGCAAATAGTTATTTAAATGAACTAATTAAAAAACAAATAAAAATAAAATTTACAAAAGAAACTTGAACTAAAGAATATAACGATAGACTTAATATTGAAGTAAATACAATAAAAAAACTAAAATTTGAAAACTATTTTTTAATCATTCAAGACTGAATTAATTGAGCTAAAAATCAAAATATTTTAATTGGGCCAGGGAGAGGTTCATCTGCTGGATCTTTAGTTTGTTATTTGTTAAATATAACAGAAATTGATCCATTAAAACATGATCTAATTTTTGAAAGATTTTTAAATCCTAAAAGAATAACAATGCCCGATATTGATACCGACGTTCAAGATAATAGAAGACAAGAAATAATTCAATATATTGTTAATAAATATGGACAAGAATATGTTTCAAATATTGTTACTTTTTCAACACTTGGTAAAAAAAGTGCAATAAGAGATGTTTTACGCGCTAATAAAATTGATGATTCAAACCTAATAAATAAGATTTCAAAATCAATTTCACTTAAAGATGAACCTTTAAAAGAAGAAATAAAAACTAATAAATATTTAAGCAAGGCATTAGATGAACTGCCTAGCAAAGAATTACAAACAAAAATAATTGAAGAAACTTCCAAACTTGAAGGACTATATCGTCAAACAGGGACACATGCTGCCGGAATAATCATTGGATATAAAAAACTAAATGAAATAATTCCAACTTATAATGTTGAAACTAATATGCTTCAATCACAAATAAGCATGGAATATCTTGAAGATTTTGGTTTAATCAAAATGGATATTTTAGGTCTTAAAACACTAACTACAATTAAAGAAATACTTGATACAATCAAAAAAAATCAAAATATAGATATTAATCTCAAAACAATTAAATATAATGACCAAAAAACATTAGATTTATTAACAAGCGGTAATACTCTTGGAATATTTCAACTTGAAAGTTATGGAATGATAAAAGCAATTAAACAAGTTAAAATAGATAGTTTTAATGATATTGTTGCAATTATTTCATTGTATAGACCTGGCCCAATGGATAATTTAGATTCATATGCCTTAAGAAAGCATAAAAAAGAAGTAATTCCAACGATTCATAAAGACTATGATGAAATTTTAAAATCTACTTATGGAATTATTATTTATCAAGAACAAATAATGAAAATTATTCAAACAGTAGCAAAAATGTCATTTTCGCAAGCTGATTTAATTAGAAGAATAATATCAAAAAAGAAAATTGATGATATGCAAGCTATTAAAGATAATTTTATTGAATCAGCAATTAATAATAACTATTCAAGAAAAGATGCCCATGAAATATTTAATAATATTGAAAAATTTGCTTCATATGGATTTAACAAATCGCATGCTGTTGCTTATGCAACACTTGCATATCAACTTGCATATCTAAAAGCACACTTTCCTCTTGAATTTTATAGTTCAATAATTTCTTCAGCACATGGATCACATGACAATATTTCAAAATATGTTTCAGAAGCTTCAAACATTGGAATTAAAATTGAATCGCCAGAAATTAATAATTCATATATTAATGCAACCATAAAAGACAACAAAATATATCTACCTCTATCAATGATTAAAGGAATGGGACCCGAAACTTCAAAATTAATTATTGAAAATCGGGAAAAATATGGTCCTTATTCATCATTTCTTCATTTTATGGCCACAACCAGTTTAATTAAGCAATTTGGTCTTTCAAGTGTTGAATTATTAATTAAAGCAAATGCTTTAAGAAATTTTGGTTATAATCAAAAAACATTATTAAATGAAATTAATGATAAAAATAATGAATTAATGTTACGTCTTGATAACATCAAATTTAATATTGAAGATAATGTTGAAAAACTTAAAAAAATAAACTATGTACCTTATGAAATTATTGATGATGACTTTGAATATGAATCTAACAATGAATCTGAACTTCTGGGGCAAATTTATAATTTCTCACTGACAAAAAAATATGAAGTTGAAGGACAAAGATTAATTGATTTGCACATAAACACTGAATATTTAATTTATTTATATTGTTCAAAAATAATTAAAAAACAAACTAAATTTGGCAAAGATTATTTTACGGTATACTTACAAGATTCAAGCCAAAAAATTGTCTTTAATATATGAAATAATAAAAAAGACCATTTATTAATTAATAATAAAATTATTAAGGCAAATATTATTAAAAAAGATACTAATGAATATATTTTAAAAGATTGGAGCATCATAAATGAAAGCAAATAATAAAATTTTGATAATTGATGGTACATATTTGGCATATAAATCTTACTATGCAACTTTATATTCACAAGGACCAATTCTTATGTCAAATAGCGGCAAACAAACTAATGAAATTGTTGCTTTTTTCAATACTATGATTGCATTAATTGATTATCACAATCCTTCGCATATATTTATTGCTTTTGATTCTCATGTTAAAACATTTAGACATTTGCTTCACAAAGAATATAAAGCAAATCGAAAAAAAGCCTCTTCTGATTTTTATGAACAACTTGATACAATTCAAACATTACTTAATCATTTAAATATTAAAAATTTTTATATAGATGGTTTTGAAGCCGATGACATCATTGCAAAGCTTGTTAATATGTTTGCAAATAATGAAAATAAAATTTTAATTTATTCAGCGGATCAAGATCTTAATCAACTTGTTAATGAAAATGTATCTATTCTTAAAAAAATTAAAAACGTAAATGTAACAATTACTCAAAATAACTTTGAAAATTATTATGATTTTAAACCATGTCAAGTAATTGATTATAAGGCAATTGTAGGTGATACTAGTGATAACTTTAAAGGTATTACCGGAATTGGACCTAAAACTGCTATAGAATTACTTTCTAAATATGAAACACTTGAAAACATATATGCAAATTTAGACAACTTAAAAGATAGTGTTAAACAAAAATTTATTACATATAAAGATGATGCTATGCAAGACAAATATTTAGCAACATTGAGAGTCGATTTTGATATCCCGTTAAACAATTTAGATGAAATTTTACTTACTAATTTTTCTTTACCACCTAAAGCTTACGAAATACTTGACAAACTTAATTTAAATTTAATTAAAGCTAAACTTAAAAAGTTAGAAGTTAATTAATCTATATTTTATATAAAATATAACGGTTTAATTTTTGTTGTTTAAAATTGTAATTTTATAAACATTTTAAATTGTAATTAATTAGTTAAAAACAATAAATATCTCTTAATATAAAGGAGATTTTTTATTTTTTTATTGTTAATAAAGTGCAACATATATCACCTTATTTTAATTAAATTTATTTATTGTTGTTACTTTGTAAATTAACTATTTAAAATAATTGTATATGCATTAATTTTTGAGGAGAGTTTTATGAACTGTATTTTTTATTTACAAAACATTGACCAAGTTAATAATTATGATTTAGATAATTTAAGAATATTTTATACCCCAATAGTTGGGCATAAATCACTATTACTATATGAACATTTTGTTGATTTATATAATATTAATTTAAATATAAATAAAAAACATAATTTACAAAATACATATAAACTTCTTCAAATTAATCATGATGAATTTACTAAGTCGCGTGAAATTTTGGAAGGACTTGGCTTAATTAAAACATTTATCACTAATGAAGGCAATTATGTTATTGAACTTAAAAAACCTTTAAATGCTAATCAAATTGCAAATAATGATTTAATATCTACAATGCTAATTAAAAAAATTGGTAGAGAATTATATGAATATTTAATAAAAGAAAAAGGTGCATACAACTTTAAGAAAAAAGATTTATGTAACATTTCTAAAAAATGTTATGAAGTATTTGATTTATCCGACACTGCTGAAACTGAAATTTTACCAATTGATTTTGAAATCAACAATAATTATGAATCTGCTAAATTATTAAATAGTTTTACATATATAAATAAAATAACTAATCTTGAAGCAAATAAAGCTCAAATTAATATGATAAATAATTTAAAAAAACTTAATTTTAATGACCATGCTATAAATTTATTTATTAATTATTCAGTTGAAGTAAATAATTCGATTGTAATAAATTACATTGAAAAAATTGCCAAAGATTATGCTAAGAAAGATATTTTTGATGCAAATCAAATTGATACAGAACTTGCGTTTGCTAAATCATCAAAAATGATAAATAAAGATGATGAAAAATATAACAATTATTATAAAAATTTAATAAACACTAACACTGATACTCTGAATATCGATATACTTAAATTAAGTAATGAAAGTAATTGAGATTAGGACATATTATGAAAGATAAAGATAATTCACTAAAAAAAATCAAGGAGAATGATTTATTATTTAGAACTGACGATGAAATCAAAAAATTTGATCCTGAAACCGAGAAAAAAACAATATTAGAAAATAGTCATATTAGTAAAATTATTAATAGATTAAAACTAACTAAAGAGCAAATCAATCAAGGCATGAATCATTTTCAAAAATATTACAATTACCTTCAAACACATAATAATAAAGAACCAAATTGAAAAATAACACTAAATGAGGCAAATCAAATTGATATTGATCTTTCAAATGATCTTCAATTCAAAAAATCTAAGTATTTTGATAACTTTTGATTAACAAATATAACCCCTTTAGATGATGATTTAGAAAAATATTTTTCAATTCCTGATCTTAAAAAACCACGAAGTATTTTAGTTGAAGCAAATCAAGCTATCCTTAAATTCCCTAAGCCATTAAGCCAAGCAATAATTGATATAACATATGACTCAAAAAATAAAAAGGGAATATTACTAATTGATGATGAATTTATTCATGCTAAAAAAATATTTAAATATTTAGCTACCCTTTTTGGTACTAATAAAAGTAAAACAGTATCTATTATTGATCTTAATGATTTGAATAATTTTTTCTATGCCAATATGAAAATACAAAATTACATTAACAATGACATAATTAACTATTTAAATGATGTTGATTACTTATTTTTGAATCGTTTAGGTGTTGGACTTAAATCTGAATGATTTATCAACACTTTAATTAATATTTTATTAACTAGAGAAGCGAATAACAAAATTACTTTTATATCTTGTCCTATTGATATTTTTATTTCAAAATTTAACCTCATAAATCATTATAACGATAGTATTAATAATTCAGCAATAGATAAAGTTGAAGACCTATTAAAAGCAACTATCAAAAGAACAACAAATAAATTTGTTGCCAAGAAAAGCTAATAGATTTGATTAATAATATTTTCATCAAATCACTTTATGGCGTTTTTTAATACATCTTTGCTTTCTTTATGTGATAAAATGTCAAACGCTTTATTTATGCTTACTCATTTAATTTTTAATATTTCTTCTTTTTGTTTATAAATTTTATAACTTGTTGATATAGCAATAAAAAAACAAACTTCCTTCATGCATCCTTCATAAGGATAATAAGTTATTTTATAAATTGGAGCATTTTTAAATATTTTAATATCTAAATTTGTTTCTTCTTTAACTTCACGAATTGCTGTATCAAAATCAGTTGCATCAATATTTTCAACATGCCCTTTAGGAAACCCTCATTCACGATTAGTTTGTTTAATTAGCAAAACAAATAATTTATTTTTAATCATTTTAAAAATAAGTGCACCACAAGATTTTTCATATTTCATGTTTATTCCTTAATTATTTTTTCACTATTTTTAAAATAATAAGCTGAAATGGATATGTTTAAAATAGCAATCGGAATATCAATTATACTTAAAGAAATAATTATTCATTTAAAAATATCAATTATTTTTTCAATATTTTTTTTGTTATTTCCACTAACTTTTTTATATTGCAATGAGAATGACGGAACTAAGAAAGATCAAAACAAGAAAGATAGTCCAATTAAGAAAACAATTATTATATTTACAAGCAATATTTTAATTAACATCTTATTTTTCAAACCATTGCGATCACCAAATAAATTAAAATATCTATATATTACAAATATTGAAAAAACAAAAGGTAGCATCAATGGAAAAATAAAATAATATCCATTAAAGCCACTCGCTTTTATATTAAGTCAAAATGCTGAAGCAAAAGATATTAATAAGCCTAGTAATAAAAATATGTTAGCTAATAAAAAATGAAAAAAATCTTTTTTAATTAATTTATCTATCTCAATTTTTAATGTATTTTTCACAACATTTTCCTTTTAATAATATATTATTAAATATATTAATACAATTTCAAAAAAATATTAATTTTTAAAGGTAAGGATATTATGGAATCTAAATATTTAGCATTATACCGCCAATATAGACCAAATGTTTTTGATGAAGTTCAAGGTCAAGAACATATTGTTAGAACATTATTAAATATTATTAATTCTCAAAAAATAAGCCATGCTTATTTATTTTGTGGTCCACATGGAACAGGCAAAACTTCTGTAGCTAAAATATTTGCAAATACAATTAATTGTTCACATTCAAACGACATATATAAACCTTGCCAAGATTGTATAAACAATATTGATCGAAATTTAGATATTATTGAAATTGATGCAGCATCTAATAATGGAATTGATGATGTAAGAGATTTGCGTGAAAAAATTAAACATTTACCAACACAATCAAAATATAAAATATATATAATTGATGAAGTTCATATGCTTTCAAAAGGTGCATTTAATGCATTACTAAAAACACTTGAAGAACCTCCTAAACATGTAATTTTTATTTTAGCAACTACAGATCCTCAAAAAATTCCTTTAACAATTTTAAGTAGAGTTCAAAGATTCAACTTCAAAAGAATAGATAAAAAAACTATCATCAAACATTTAATGAATGTTTTTAAAGAAGAAAAAATTGAATATGAAGATAATGTTTTAGATTTAATTGCTTCATTGGGTGCAGGGAGTTTGCGTGACACTTTATCAATAGCGGATCAAGTTTCCATTTTTGCAGGAAATGAAAAAATTAAATTAAGTGATGTTGAAAAACTATTTGGAATAACTAATATTGATAATATTATCAATATCATTAATTTAGCTACATCACATAGCATTAAAGATCTAATACAGCTAACAACAAAACTAGTTGAAAATGGAATGGATATCGAAAGATTTACAATCCAAATGATTAATGTTTTAAAGGATTATTTAATTTTGATTAAAACAAATGCAATTGATTTATTAGAATATACAACTTTAGATGATCTTAAAAAAATAAACATTTCTCAAGATAAAATATATGATTACATCTCTGAACTAATTAATATATTAAAAGAAGTCAAATTTAGTGATTTACCTTTACAATCATTAGAATTAGGGCTTATTAAACTTGCTACTCTAAAAACTAATGATGAAGAATTTACAAATGTAATTTCCTCACCACAAATTAATTTCGATCAAGAAAATGATAAGGATTTTATTATGGCTTCTGAATTAAAAAATGACAAGACTAAAACAATAGCAATTGAAACTAAAAAATCAAAAAATACAAACAAATTAGATTCTATGTTTGGTTTGTCTGACATTGCAAATAAATATGATGTTAAAACTACAATAGTTGATGTTAATGAAATTTTAGAAAAAACTAATGAAACTATTTTAAAAACTAAAACACAAGAATTCGAAAATGATGAAATTAATTCATCAATGATTGATACAAATGAAACCGAATTTGATGATTTTGAAGTTAATGATCAATATAATAAGAATACAAGTTATGTTGATGATGAAAAATTACACGATTGTATTTGACTTACTCAACATGAAAAAATGAATCCAAACATTACAAAATATAAAGATTTAGATAAAATTGCTTTATCAACTATTAATACTAAACTTAGTGATGAAGATATCAAAACAAAAATGATGCTTAAAGATTTAAAAATAATTTTATCTAGTGAAAAATTTATTGTTTTTTCATCTACTATAGATGAACAAATTGCAAACTTAAACATGAATGCTTATGAACCATTTTTAATTCGCGGAGTTGCAAAATTATTTAATCGATATGTTCATATTTTAGGGATTACTAAATCTCAAATGGATAATGCAACTAAATGATGAAAAGATGAAGGAAAATTACAAAAAAATCGTAAAGTTACAGAGTTTAGTGACCTAAAGAAAAAATATGAAATTAAAGAACCAAAAAATGCTGAATTAGAAGAATGAGCAAAAGATGCATTTGGCGATAAATTTAATGCAAATTAAGATATTAGGAGAAAATATGGCAATGAATATAAATGAAATGCTTAAAAAAGCAAAAAGATTACAAGGTGAAATGGAAAAAGAAGAACAAGAATTAGCAAATAAGGAATTTTTTGTTGAACTTCAAGGAATTAAAGTAATAATTTTAGGAAATTACAAAATCAAAAGTATTAAACTAAATGAAGCTTTAATTGATCCAGACGATCCTGAATTAATTGAAGATTTAATCGTTGTTGCAATTAATCAAGCAATTGATTTGGTAAATCAAGCACATGATGAAATTTCATCAAAATTTAGTCCAACAGGAATGTAAAGTGAAAAACAATAAATATTTAGAATTAGAAGCAAAATTAAAGAAAATTTCTAATTTAAGTAAAAAACAAATTCAAAAGATCATTTTTAATTTGATCAATTTAGATAAAAATGATTTAAACATTTTATTTGATCTTATAAATCAAGCAAAAAGTGAAATCAAAAAATGTAAAACTTGTGGATATTATTCAAGTGATGATTTATGCTTGATTTGTACAAATGAAATGCGAACTAATAAAATAATAGTAGTTGAACAAAGTGATGATATTGATAAATTTGAAGAGTTAAAAATATATGATGGTAAATATTATGTTTTTAGTTCACTTTATAATTTAAAGGAAAACAATGATTCATTTAATAAAGATTTTGACAAATTATTATCTTTAGTAAATAAAGATAGTGAAGTAATACTAGCATTAAAATCCTCAATGGAAGGTATCCTAACAATGCAATATATAAAAAAATTAATAACTGAAAAATATAAAAATATAAACATTTTTCAACTGTCAATGGGTCTTCCTTATAATGCATCTGTTGAATATATCGACCCATTAACATTAAAACAATCACTTTTAAATAAATCAAAGATATAAATTAGGTAGGAGAAATAATAATGATTACTAAACCGAAAAAATTTGTTGTTTTTGAAGGCATGGATTGTGCAGGAAAATCATCAATCATTAAAATGCTTCAAAGTTACATTGAAAAATTAGACAATAAAGAACAATATATATTTACACGTGAACCTGGCTCAAGTAATTCAAAAGAAGCAGAAAAAATTAGAACTTTAATATTAGATAAAGAAAATGAATTTTCTCCAACCTCTGATGCATTATTATTTTTAGCAGCAAGAAGAATAAATTTAGAAAAAGTAATTTGACCAGCACTTGAAAATAATAAAATTATTTTTTCAGATCGTTATTGATATTCATCTTTTGTTTACCAAGGCATTTTAGGCAATGTTGGATATGATAAAATTAGACAAATCAATGAATTAATGTCAAATAATACTTCTCCTGATTTAGTTATATTTTTTGATTTAACGCCTGAACTTGTTATTAAAAGATTAAAACATATGCGTTCTGAAACGGATCGCTTAGAACATAATGAAATAAATTATTATGAACGTTTAAGAGAAGCTTATAAACAAGTTATTAAGCATGACAAAGATAAATTTGTTATTGTTGATTCGTCAGGCTCACTAAATGATTTATTTAATGAAATAATTAAAATCCTAAAAGATTGGAATATTGTTTAATAATGAATAACAATTTTGAAGAAATTATTAAAAATTCAATTATCTATAAAAAAATATCACAAACTTATTTGTTAAGTGCCTCTAGTAAAAACATTGATTTGACAAAATATGTTATTTTCTTCATAAATTTAGTTAATGGAGAAAAATTTTCTTCATTAAAAGATATAACATTTGGTGAAATGTACTATAAAATCGAAGAAAAAGATGATAGTATTAAAAAAGATGATGTTTTATTGGCAATTAAAAATATTCAAGAATCATCACTTAACTTTACTTCTTCAAAACATAAAATATTAATTATTAAAAACATTGAAAAAGGAACTGCTCAATCACTTAATGCATTACTAAAATTTTTAGAACAAAGTCCTCCAAATTTAATCACAATAATGACATGCAATAAAAGAAACTCAGTTTTAAAAACAATTCGTTCTAGAGCTCTTGAAATAAATATTAATCAACTTATATTTAAAAGCAAAAATACTACTGATAAATTTTTATTATTTATTAATTCAATTTATAATGATGAAGAAATTGATGAAAATCTCACAAATAATAAAAAAAATTTAGATGCCCTAATTAAGCTAGACAAAAACTTATCAACTAATTTAAGCAACATCTTTTCATTTATGTATGAAATTTTCACAAATAAAAATTGATACATTTTATTAAATTATTTATATATTTATTTTTACGAAATGTTTCTTTTAAATAAATGTTTTGATATTGTTCCTATATATATTAATAAATCTAATTTATTATCAATAAGCAAAACAGAAAAAACATTAAAAATTATCAAAAAATATTTAAACATTTTTAAAAATAAAACTTTAAATTTCAAAATTCAAAAATCTGCTTTTATTACTTCACTAGAGGAAATATGACAATAAACAATGCTGATAATAGTAAATTTATTTTAAATGTAATTGGAGTTCCAATTGGAAATATTGATGATTTATCTCCAAGAGCATATAATACTTTAAAAAATTCAAATATTATCTTGTGCGAAGATACAAGAATGGCAAAAAAATTATTAATGCTAGTAAAAATTGATATTGCACAAATTAAATTTATTAAATATGATAATTTTAATGAGAAAGAAATTTCACCTAAAATTATTGATTTAATTCGTGATAAAAACAATATTGTTTCACTTATATCTGATGCAGGAATGCCATGCATTTCAGATCCAGGATTTTCAATAATATCTAAATGTAAACAATATGATGATATTTTTATTAATGTAATTTCTGGTCCTTCAGCTTTTTTACATGCTTTAATTAAATCTAATCATAATTCTAAATTTACTTTTTTAGGGTTCATACCCGACAAGAAAATCAAAAGACAAAATTATTTATCTTCTCTAACTCCATTTACATATATTTGTTATGTTTCGCCGCACAAATTGATTTCAGTTCTTGAAGATTTTAACAAAATTTTTTCATCGGATATCACTTTATATTTAATTAAGGAAATGACTAAAATATTTGAAACTTCTTGAGAAGGAACGCCTAAAGAATTACTAGAAAAGTTTTTAGAATATGAAACAATAAAAGGCGAATATACATTAGTTTTTACTATTAATCCTAAAAAAGAAATAAGGAAAATAAATAAATATAGTTCTTTTTCAAAAGTTGATAAATAAATTATTTATTAATTTATTGTTCGACTATATCACTCATAATTAAATAATATAAATAACTAATTTGTTCTCGATCGAGATATTGTTTTTTTATTTTTAATTTTAATGGTTCTATTGCTAATAATGAATTCAAATATAAATATTTATCTTTAATCAAACTTTTATTTTTCAATATTTTTTTTAATTTTTTATATTTAGGAAATATTACAACCATTTTGCTTACACTGAGTGCTAAATAATAGAAATTAATTTTATCGTTCTGTATATATTCCTTCACTATATCAAATTTATGATCTTTAACATTAATCTTATTTATATCTAGAAAATATGACTCTCATTCTACTTTGCCATTAGAATTTATTAATTTTTCATATATTTTTTTTAATTTGAATGTTTTTTTAATTATATTTATTATTAAAGTTAAAATAAATAATTGCATCAAAATAGATATTAATGTAAAAGTAATAAATGCAGAATTAATAAGTTCTTTTTTATAAAAATTATGCAATAGAATAAATAATAATATTAGTATGATATTCAAAATATATATCAATAATGTAAATATATTTTTAATTTTAGACTTTTTAAAAAATTTTTCCAACCTTATTTCCACATACAATTTTTCTTTTAGAAGATAATTTATGTGAAACGTCAAACAAATTGACCCACTTAAAAGTATAGATTAAAAGTCATAAATCTCAATAATTAAACCAATTTATAATATGTATTTTTTTAAAAATTAATTATTTTTGATAAATACTCACGTTCATTTTTTAAATCTTCAAATATTTCATTTAAAATCAACATTTCATCTTTAAAAAAATGATCTTTATCTTCTAGTGATTTTAATATAGATATTTTTTTCTCAATTATTGAATGCACATAATATGTGCTTGTAATTAATTCAGCTAATTTTTTTGCTTCTTCAATATTCATATTAATCTTTTTTCTATAAGCAAAATTAATCATAAATTCATATCTTTTATCTTCAACTTCTATTGCTTTATATCTTTTGCTATGAGACCTAAAATATAATTTCATATCAGTTCCTATAACAAAATTAAATTCACCATTATCAACAATATTTACTCTTTTATTGGTTTCTGAATGAATTGGCATATATCATTTGTTTTGATATTTAACTGCACCATTGTTTATAGTTCTTTTAATAGTCAAATCGAAAAATTTATCAAGCTCATTTGTTATAGGCATAAAAACATTTTGTTTTTCTTTAATAGAACAACATGAATTTATTTTTTCAATAATTTTATCTTTAGATTCATTAGCCAATTTAACATTATCAATATTATTTAGTTTAAAAAAGAATGGGATATTTTTTTGAAAAGTATCTCATTTTCTTTCTACGTGAGACTTAAAAGTAGGATTTGAAGAAGTTAAAAATTCAATTCCTCTATTTTTTACTTCTAAAAAAGTTTTTGCATTACTAGTTTCATCATGTCAAAAATTCATCCTATTATCAGCAAATATTTTTCTTGGATAACCATATTTATTAAAAATGTTTTCTAAAAGTGTTTGATATCCATTTAATGTTTCTGTTCCTTCTTCAAAATATAAATCAAGTACTTTATTTGTTCCAACATCAACAGCCATTAAACAAGTTGATTTAATTTCATTATTAAAATAATAATGAGTGCAGCCATCTATCTCTACTATATCTCCGTATTTATAATTATTTGCAAAATTAAATCTAAATTTTTGTTTTTTCTTTGGTTGTGAAAAGGTTAATTTTCCTTCATAATAAATATGTTCTTTTATTTCTTTTTTCTTTCTGCTTTTCCTAGCTTCTTTGCGCCCTTTTTTAGTTGCATATTTACTTGCAAAACCTTCTTTTTTTAATCTCTTAACTAAATTTGAATATGAAATTTTAATGTCATTTTTGCCAATAATAAGATCTAAATTTTCATAAAAAATTCTTAATGTTAAATATGAACAACTTTCATTTTCAACATTTCCACCTGTAATTTTTGCATTTTTTTCATATGTCTTACCTAATTGTATTATTAATTCATCATTATATTTTTTTGCATTTTGATTTCCCATATTTTTATGAGATATATCAATTTTTCCATTTTCATTCAAAATTTTTCTTTTTCACCTTTTAATTGTTGAAATACTAACACGTGCAATTAATGATAATGCTTTATTTGTAAAATTAATATTACGCAATATTGTGCTAACTATTCTTTCGTTTCTTGAAATTATATTTTCTTTAAAAGTCATAATAATATTCTCCATCAAAAACTTAAAAGTTGGTGGGTCAATTTGTTTGACATTGGAAGTTTCCACATACAATTTTTCTTTTAGAAGATAATTTATATTTTCGTAATAAAATCAATTATATACATTGCTTATCCAAATAGTAATTAAAACAAAGGATAAAATTAACATAGGAATAAACAATAATAAAAACATTATTTCCTCCTAGAAATATTTTTTAATATTGTTATTTTAATATAAAAATCTAAATTTATATATGCTTTCATTAAAAATTAAAAAATATGACTTTATTATTGAGTCATATTTTTGATAATTATTTCATAATTAAATAGCTTTTATTGCTAATAAAATGTATAGTAAAAGATTTAAAAATGACATAAAAATTAAAAAACCTAAAACTATTCATTGAACTGTGCTTGCTTTATTTTCTTCTTTAGCAGCTTTTCTTTCTTTTAGCTGAACATCATCGTATAATGTACGCGCTGAAGAAACAACTATTTTATCAGTTCCAAATCCTGACATATCTTTAATATATACTGAAGATTCAACATTACCTTTTTTAATAAAGTAGAAAACTTCAAGTCTTTTGTCATTAATTAAAACTTTTTCAATTTTAACTTCATATCCTGGTAATTCACCTTTAATGTGTGAAGGTAATACTTCATCTAATTTTAAAGAAGTGTTTAATAATGTTAATTTAACATTCTTAGCTAAGTCATTCATTCCAAAACTTTGTGCTGACATAGCCATTGTTCTATCATTTGCAATAGATATTGCAGATAAAGGAGTTATTAAATTATTTTGTTTTAAAAAGTCAATAACTTTATCCTTAGGAACTTTAATTGTAGGTGCTTTTACCATAATTACTTTAGCTTGTGGTAATGATGCAAAACCTTCATATTTATTTGCCTTGTTAAAATAAACGTTAGATGCAACTTTGGTTTCACTAGCAATGTCAATGAAAAATTTCAATGCTTGGAAAAAGTCTGCAAAAGGTTTAGGAGTAACTTTTTGTTGTGGATTAATTTCAGCAAACAAGAATACTACTTGATTTGTTTTTGGATTTAATACTTGAGCAATATAATATTTTTTAAGTGTTGTTGTTGATAATTGATTTTTGTTTTCTTCCATTTTTTATTCCTATATTTTGTAATTTGTAATAATTTAAAATTAATATAATTATATTACATTTATCAATTTTTAAAATATTATTAAAATCTATATGAGAAATTGAACTTCTCCATTTCTTTTTTTATGCTTCAACAATAAAAGTATCTAACATTTTTTGAATAATGTATCTAATTTTATATTCAGGTTTATTCTTATCTTCTTCGCTTAGATTATCTAATGATAAATTGTCTAGTTTAGCGATTTTTAAAATTAATTTTTTAATTCTTGCAACAAATTGTTTAGGAACTTTTAATTTTTGTCAATCTTTGCTAAAAATTTCTATATTTTTAAAATTAGTATTTAAACCAAGTGAAGATAATTTTTTTACATTTTCAATGAATTTTTCCAATTCAGATTTTGTATTTGAATACATTGATGTATCTATCTTTGATAAAATTAATTCGAGTAATTTAAACGATTCTTCCGTTTCGGTAAATTTATCAATAATCTTTTGAATATCTCCATTAAAAAATCTTGGAATTTTTTTATCTATATAATTGTTGCCATTGTTTTCATCAGTTATTTTTGCAAGTGAAAAATAAAATTGAACGTCAATATCTTGTGATTTTCATGTACCGGTTGTTTCATCATAACTAGGTTTTGGCAATTCTTTATATAAGTAATTATCTTGATTGTAAAATTGTTGAAAATATTTTTCCAACGAAGCAGCTAAAGTGTTTGTATTATCTTTTTCTTTTGTAAAATCTAATCCTATTTTTGCTAAACCAATTAATCCTGGAGTAAATCTACCAACTCCTCTAGCTTTGTCAAATGATAGTGCTTTTAGCATACTATCATTAGCTTTTACAAATTTAGATTTATGAGCAAAAGCTCCTGTAGGGTTAGCGGATAAAACTGCAGTTGGAATAACTCCTACACCCGCAATTAATGCTCCTGAAAATCTTGTTACGAATGTTGATTTTTCATTATCTTGTCTAATTCTAATGTTTTTCGTAATTGGGCGATGCAATACTGCAATTAATATTTCACCAATAATATTAAATATTAAAATAATGCCTAGCATAATCAAGCCATTTAATAATTTTAAAATAACTTTTGCATCATCAGGAGAAGATAGACCCAATGTTGAATTTTTAAGATCTATCTTCTTAATAATTTGATTACTTATTAAAGGTGCTATTCCAATAGCAATACCTAAGCCTAATATTGAAAACCCTAATATTGTTACTCCGCCTCAAATTCCTCGCCTTATTCCACTAACAATACCAATAATAATAACCAAACAAAAAATTATTATTGGTATCGCATAAAATGCAGGTTTTGAAGATGCATTTTCTCAATTTGTAACAAAATTTGATAATTTATTACTCATATTACCTCATTAAATATTATTTTATATTTTAACAAAACATACAATTAATTTTTAAATAAAATAAAAAATATGAAGCCAAAAAATATTAACTCCATATTATTTTAAGAAAGATTTATTTATCTATTCTTTATCCATATCTTTATATAAATAACCATATTTTAATAATTTAGCAATTAAAACTATATTTGGAAGGTTGTGATATTTATTATCAAATTTTTCATAGTTATATATAAACGAAAGAATTGAATCATCACTTCAGTCTGTAAAGTTTTTATATGCATTTGAATGAGAATCATTTCCATTAGCATATCCAGAAAAGAATGAAGATCAATATTGATAACCAGATGATGTTCAACCAGAATAATATTCAATTCCTATTTGCTTTGCAGATTTTTTATTTCCATATAAATTTTTTAATTTATTTTTTAGATTTTCATCTAAATAATGTTTAATAACATCATCTATTGACTTAGAAACAAAAGTTCTAACGTTTGCTTGAACAAGAAAAAACCTAAAATCTCAGAAATATTGTAAAGCATTATTTTCCTTTAATTTAGAATATGCCATCATCATGATTGAAGTATAAATTCTATTTATTGCTTTATAACTATTTAATTTTTTCACTTCTTTTATATCTTCATATTTTTTAGAAGTTACATCATTTAAATATCTTCTTACTGCAGGTATAAACACTGATTCTAAAAGAGGTATGCTAAGTAATTGTGGTAATAATGAACCAAGATCAGCACCACTAAATTTTTTAAAAGTAATATTTAAATCTTTTGTTTTTTCATACTTAGAAGGCTCTTGACGCTTAGGTTGTTTAAGTTCGGTATTTCTTAAACTTGTCATTAAAGCTCTTGATTTAAATTTATCTATTTTGTCTAAATGTTTTTTAGCTTCTTCTTTTAAAACACCACTAAATAATAATGAATACAATCCTCCATCTAAATTAAATATATTCATTTCAAAAATATAATTAATTGCATTAATAAATGCATCAGGATCAATGTTTCTAAATATTTCTCTTATTTTTGTGCCTTGATTTAATATTCCAGATAAAGTTATTTTTTCATTATCATTAGAATCGGTTATAAATTTAATAGCACCCTTTATAATTGTATTTTTCAATTCTTTAAATTGATCATCAGTATTTGTAGGAATATTTTTTAATCCTTCTATTATGTTATCCATAATAGTTTCAAACAATGTTCCTTGATTAATTGCCGCTCTTAAAAATGAATCAATTGCTTTTCAAATTGTATCTTTATTTTTAGCAATAACTGAAGGGTTATATAATTCAGGGTTTTTCTTTCAAATATTGGTTAATATTGTATCAATTTGCTTTGCAAATAAGGCGTCTCTTTCAAAAATAATTGATTTTATCAGTTTAATTCATGCATCTTTTAATGGTTTAACATCTTGATTAAATGTACGATGAATTAAATCTATTCATCTTTCAGAGCCAACAAATTTATCGGCATTATTTAAAACAAGTTTAATTATTTCTTTAATTAAATCTTTACTGTCTACATTTTTAATGATAGATCTAATTAGATTTATATCTATATCTTTAATAGGCAATTTTGTAAGGAATTGTTCAATATATTTGTTTAAATCAATTTCATTTAGTTTTAAATCATTATTAATTAATTGAGTGTACAAATGATCAAATAAAGCATTTATTTTATCAACATTTTCTTTTAAAACATCTAAATTTAAAATTTTAACTAAAAATTTAATGTCAGTAAAATTAAATGATTTAAACATATTGATTAAATTATTAAGTATATTTTGAGGTTCATCAATTGAAGAGATAAGCGTATCAAATGTTTGATTATACAATCCTAATGAATCAATTGATTTAAATGAATTTCTAATAAATGAATTTAATAATTGATCATGCGAAGCATTAATATCTAAGCCATATTGTTTTGCATAATTTTTTAGAAGTTCAGTTAGAACTGATTGAATAGTAGGATCAGCAACAATAGAGTTTAAAATTTCTTTTATTTGTTCTTTTATGTAATCTTTTTCTTTATTAATAAATGATTTTATAATTTCTTGAACTGAATCTTTTGATTCATATTCATCAATATCTTCCATGAATTTATAAACTAAATCAATAATAAAATTGATAGCTTTATCATTATTTAAGATATTAAATATAGCTGACTTAAATGTTGCTTCCGTAACTTTTTCTTTAATATTTTGAGGTAATTTATCCCAAATAATATTTTCAAATTTGTATTTTTCTACTATGAAAGCATAAACATTTTTTAATAATTTAATGATTAAAGCTTTATTATTCGTAAATGCTTGTGATTTTGAAATAGCTTTAATTAATTTAAGAACATTTTCTTTTGAATCAACACCAAGATATTTATCTTTTAAATCGTTTGTTCATTTTGATAATGCCTCAGTTATTTTTGATAAATCAAATTTTAATATTGCAGGTAATAAAGCTTTAAATAGCGAAAGTAAAATTTGCTCACTATCATCTAACGTTTTAACTAGCTCAGGTATAAAATCAAGTAGTTTAGTTTTTTCTTCATCAGTTAGGTTTTCTAAGAGTTTATATTTATTAGCTAATCTAAAAATTAATTCTTTAATTTTTTCATCAGAAGTTATGTTTTTAAATATTTTTTCAACTAATAATGAAGGTTTATTTTCATTATCTAAAAAGATTAATTCAAGCAATTTATCTAATGAATTAATATTTGAAAAATCATATTGTTTGTCAAATGCTATTTTGTATAAATAGTCAAAGATCATTTCAAAGTTTTTCTTTTCAAATATTTTTTCAACTAAATATTTATATTCTTCATCAGTATAAATATCTTTTAATGAAGTTTTTAAAAAAGTTAATAATTTGTCTTTTACTTCTTTTAAAAGTAATTCTTGTATTTTTTCATTTTCATATAGAGACATAAATAATTTTTTAATGTCTTGTTTATGTGATTTAAATGCAGGATATTGATTGAAAAATTTAAACAATTCAACTTCATTGTTATTAATTCTCTCGACAAATTTAACTTTTATTTGGTTTAAAAATGCTGCAATAAATTCATTTAATTTAAAGTTTGTTCCTTTTTCTGAAACATATCTCATGATTCATTGTTGTGAAGGAATAATACCGTTTATTTTATTATCCAATTTAAATATTCCACCAATTGCAGCATCAAGGATAAATTTAATTTTCGCATCATCTAATGATTGTGAAATATTTGGATAATGTTTATTTAAATATTTTTTAATTATTTTAACTAAGATTTGTTTTACTTCATCTTTGTGTAAAAACTTATTAGCAAAGTCTTTTATTTTTTTAGGAAACTCATTATATAAAAATGAATCTTCTTTAAAGATTTGTTTAAGAATATCACCAATGTTAGTTATGCTATCAATATCACTATTCGATAAGCTGCTTAAAACATTAATTAATGAATCAATTAATAGTGAAGATAGATCGTCATCATTTAAGGCGTAGTTAAAAAGTTGTTTAAAATCTGATTCATCAATATAATCAGAAAGAGATGATTTAATGTTTTCTCAAAGTAAGTTTGAAATGACATTTTCTTTGGTTTTAATAAATGTAAATATGTTTTTAAATAATGTTTTTATATCATCTCAATCAAAAGTGGCATTTTTAGCAAATGCTTTAATAAATTTAGTTATATTTTGATCATAATCATTTAAGAATGATTGACTAAATTTTTTGATTGAATTATTTAAAATGGTTGCAAAATTTAAATTAAGACCATTTTTTGCAATTTCGTTTATCGTTTCATTTGAAAGTAATTCAATTAATTTAAATTCATTATTTTCTTGAACTAATATATTTAAAAATTTTTTAATGATTGCGTTTTGATCTTTTATGTCTTTAAAAATAAAGCTATAATCTTTATCTAAATATTTTCTAATTAATTTTACTAATATTTCCTTAATTTCATCATCATTTAATAATTCATTAAATAAATTATTAATTGAATTACTTAATTCTTTGTTAGTTTTTGATGATGAAAAGAAAAACTTAATTAATTCATTAAAAGTAGATGCAGAATTAAAGTTAGGATTTTCAGATGATGATAATATTGATTTTAAAGAAGTTCCAAAAAATTTAGGTAAATTATCCGATTTAACTATTTTTGAAAGTAATTTACGATAATCTTCAAGCGATAAATATTCAGAGACTTTATTATAAGTTTTTGAAGCAATAAGATCAATAGATTTTTCTAATTTATTATTTTTTAGAGCTGATTGTAAAAATAATTCAATTGCTTTTGAAAAACCCTCTTTATATTCTTTAGAAAAATCACTATCTAATATTTCTTTAGTTAAAGATAATAAACTTTCAGGTTTAAAAAATGTTTCCCTAAAAATCTCAAGTATATATTCTTTCTTTAAAAAAGCAACACCAGCAAGCCCATCGTTGTCTCAGTCTTTTTCATCAGCTAATTTTTGAGCTTTGGTTAATTGTTCTTTAAATCATTTTGACGATTTAAATCACTTAACTAACGCTTTAACTGAAGCATAGTTTGATGATTTAAAGAAATTTAATAATGTTTCGTTTGGATCAAATTCCCTAATTAAAGATGAACCTAAATATTTAATAAACATTGATATTGCTATTTCATTTAACATATCTGTCGGAAAATTTGTAAGTCGTTTTGCAAAATTTGCATTACTAATTTGTGATTTAATTGACTTATAAAGTTCATCTTCTGATAATAGGTTTTTTAATGCTTCATCTTTTTCGTTTCCAAATAATTTTTTATAAACTTCGGTGGGGTCATCTCTTAATTCAACAGTATGAAAATGAGTATTTGCATTTTTATTTATGTAATGATTAGATCATCCAAAACGAGATAAATTACGTCTATCAATTTCTCCGTTAGTTAATTTAAGATAAGCATCTCAAGCCATTTTTTTATAACCATAAATTGTTGGATGGATATCAAACACCATTGAAGCAAGTTTTTGTTGATTTTTGTTTCAAAATTCTGCATCAAATGTATCTAAATATCCAACATTTAATTTTTTGATATTTGCTTGTGAAACTGCATCTTTAATTGCATTATTCAATTGATCAATCAATAGTTCTGGAATGTTAAAGTTTTTAAATTGTTGTTTTATGTTATCTGATAAAAATTCAATAATTGAAGAAACAAATCTAAGAATAGGTGTTGGATATGAAACTAATGACAAATTAACATTAGGGTTTATTTCTTTAATTCTCTCAATTAATTTTAATACTCTAGCTTTAATTTCTTCTTGAGCAACATTAATAAAATCTAATGCAAATTTTATTAATGTATTTTGATCAAGAGAACCTTTTAACATAAGTTCATTTATTAATTTATTAAAATTAGATGCTTGAAGTAATGAACTTATCATTCGTAAAAAATCATTAGCTCCAATTGTCATTGTCATTAAGTTTGCTTCTTTAATTTTCTTAATTAGAAGTTTCTTAAATTCATCTAAATTACCAAAACGATTAAAAGTTGTTTTATATAAACTATCTGAGTTTTTGAATAACGAATTAGTAGACTCATAATTAACGCCCAATAAATCAAGTCATTCTAGCGCTGTAGCATTAGATGCTGCAAAATTATCAAATTCTTCTAGGCGACCTTTTTCATTATTTAATAATGATGCTAAGTATGCAGCAAAAGACATACCATTAACTTTTCCATTTTTAAGACTTCCGTGATAATCTTGGTCTAAAAGTCCAGTAAAACCAGCAGATATTGAATCTCCAATTGATAAATATTTAATTTTCGAATTTTTATCAATGAAATTATTAGATTTTGTATTATAAATTTTATTAGGGTCGTTAGGTTCAGGGTTTGTTTTCTTTTTAAACCCTTCTATTGTAATAGTTCTTTCCCGTGAAATAATTTTAGGATTTTTTTTCGATTTTAAAGAAACTTTTAATTTTAAAATACCCAAATCAGATTGGGATTTATCTAATGAAACTGAATTAATTTCATATTTAGTTTGATCATAATTATAAAAACTAATATCTTTTTTTTCTATGCTAGAAGCACTAGTATTAGCTTTATTAATTTTCGGAGATAATTTTGCTTTAAGTTTATTTAGCTCCTTGCCAATTTGGTGATCTTTTTCTAGAGTAATATTATTATCTGGATGTTTTTCTTTTTCGCAGCGACAACTAATAGCTGTAAATGGAATTGCAAAAATAGAACTTGAAATTAATCCAAATAAAACTTTGCTTGATTTTTTGTTTTGTTTCATATCTCTCCTAATTATTAAATATTTTTATATTCGCTTAATATTCAAGATTCATAATCTTGTTTGACTTTTTCTAAAGATAATTTTGATTTTTTTCATAATGCATTAGTCATATTTTTATCTTTTTTAAGTTGTTCAATATTATTGTATAAAGTCTCCATTGGTTTAAAAATTCTTTGTAGATTATTAGCTAAAGATATAAATTTAGGTAACATATCTTGATATTCTTTTTTTAATCCATTATAGTGTTTTCTTTTTTCAGATAATTGTTTTTTAGTTTTATCAATATTTTTTTGGATCATTGCTTTTTTATTTGCATCATTTTCTTTATCTAAATTATCTTGAAGTTTAGTTAATTCTTTATCAATTTTCTTAACCTCAACATCAACAGATTTATATTGATTTTCTAGTTTGCTTAAATCATCTTTTCTGGTTTCCAATATTTTTCTATACTTTTGATAATATCCATTACATTCTTTTAACAATAATAATGTTGAAATTTTAGGGGATGTTAATAAGGCACCAACCGTTATTGAAGCACTTAATACGATAGAAGTCGGAATTAATGTTCCTAATAGAATTTTTCTTTTCTTTGATTTTTCCATATCTTTTTCCTTTTATCTTTTTAATTTAAGTATTTAATTATTTCATTAAAAAATTTCATATGAGCTGTAGCAAGAGGAACCGCTTGACCAAAAATTGATTTCATTGTTGAAAACATTTCCCCACTTAAAGCATTTCATTCTCTACCAATTTTATCTAATTCATCACCTTTACCTGGGAATTTTTGTTCTAAGTCGCGTCAATGTTCGCTTCACATATTTTGAAACTCTAAAACTAATGGTGCTAATTCTTGTTCAAGTTTAGCTAAATCATCTAATGTTAAAGATTCAATATTTAAATTCGCTATATTAGGTATTAATGTTTTTCGAACATATTTTTGATAAAAATCGATCGACTCTTTAATTACACCTTCTAGAATTGATACTCCTTTAAGTTCTTTAACTTCTCTCAAACGAGTAAAAATTGTTTCGATAACACTTAGTAAAATATCACCTTTGTTTGCAATAAAATCAGTCATCTTTTTAAGCATTTTTTTAATAAATTCTTTAGTTAGAATTTCATTTAAAAACTTAATTCCATCTTTAATACTATCTTTATTTTGGATTGCCGCTTGCAAAACTTCAATAGTAATGTCATTAATTAACAATGATAAAGCTTCAAGTGTTTCAATCACTTTTGGATAATCTTTTTCACTTAATCTAATTTTAATAAATGGTTCTTCAAAAGCTTCTAGCAATTTTTCATATAAAGATTTTTGAGCCTGAATTAAAGTTTTTAAAGCCTCTGATATTTTTTCAGGATTGTTAGATTTACCTTTCAATTCTGCTTCAAATGTATCAAAAGCTGAATCAACTTTTTCTAATAATTTAGTTTTTGCTTTTTGTAATAATTGTTTAAAACTTGCTTTTTTTAATTCGTCCTTGATTGTTTCATTCAACAAAATGTCATTTAATTTTTTATTAATTTTTTCAATATCAGCTTTTGATGAAAATGGTGATTCATATATTTTTTTAGCTTCTTCATATGTTTCTTTAATATTTAATTTTAAATTAGCAATTTCTGGATCTAATTCAAAATCATAAACTTTGTTTTTTTCAAAAATGCCTAATATTTTTCTTAAGTCTTCAGTTTTTTTAGAAACTTCAACATTTTCGATCAAACTAGTTAATTTTGCCACTTCATCCATAGCATCATATCATTTAACTTCATCTTTCTTATTTTGTAATGATTTTAAATTTTTAACTGTATTATCAAAATATGATTTAAGTCAAGGATTATTAGACTTATTGATATTTTCATTTAATTCTTTGAATATTTTTCCATATTCAGTATTTTCATTAAGAAAAATATCATCTAATGATTCAAGCATTCATTTATAAGTTTCTTTTTCTAATAAAGTTAAATATCTTTCTAAGAATTTATCTAAATCTTCAGTAGATGTTGTTGCTGAAATTTTGCTCTTAAATTCAGTTATCATTTTTGTAAATGTAGCTTTTGTATTAGTGTCAAATACATCAAATTGATTTTTAAATACTTCAATTAAAGAATCGAACCTTTCTTTAACCGTTTTGTCAAGATTAATTATATCTATGTTAGATAATTCATATAAATTTTTTAGTCTTTTTTTAAAAGTTTCAAACAAGAATTTTTGAGTCACAAGTTGGTTGCTTGCAATATTGTCTGATAATTCTTTAATTTTATTATATTCATTTTTAAATGCTTTTAGCATTTTATCGTTATTATTATTCAAAATTTGTGCAGCAAAACCATTATTCAATTCAGTTGATAATTTTTCTTTTATTTTTTTATTTCCGATTTCTGAAACAAGGTCTTTTAATTGATTTCAAGCAGATAATTTTTCTTCAATATTTTCAAGAATTTCTTTATCTTCACTTGAATTATCAAATTTAACATCAGATAGTTCATTATAATTTAGATTTTTAATTGTTGAATAATATGAATTAATTTTTTCTTGAGTATTACTATCTAAATTACCTTCAGTTATTTCTTTAAATGTAGCTCAAAATTTTGAATTGTTAAAATTAATATTTAAATTAAACAAGTCAGTTAATAAAGCGTCTTTAAACTTTTTAATAACTGCATTTGAAGCATTTTGAATTTCAGTTAAAAATGCATTATCAACTTTTGATAACTTATTTAATTTATTCGCGATTTTATTTTTAATTGATTTTACTTCATTTGAACTAGATATTGCTTTTGCATTTGTAACACTAGAATTTTCAACATATCCAATAAAATCATCAAAATTATTTTGTAACTTTTCTAATTTATCTTTAAATTCTTTGAGTTGAGGATTATTTTTATCTTTTTCTTTACATGAAGCTGCTAAGAATAAAGGTGATACCATGATTGGTGAAATTGTTAATAATATAGAAAGCTTATTTTTTAACTTCATTTATTTTCTCCTAAATTTAAATTAGTGTTTTATGATATATTTATATTATTATTAATATAATAATTGACACATTATACCAAAATAGCATAAAATTAATGATGAATATAGCAATATATTAGAAAAAGAGAAAATATGAGTGTAAAAAAGAAAAAAATTTTAATATCAACCTCAATAGTACTAGCTAATTTAGCTATTTGCTCAACTGTAGGAAGCTCTATTTATTTAGGGATAAAAAACGATAAAGCCAATAAAATTGATAAAATCAAGGATTATAAAAGCAATCTAAATAATGATAATGATTACAAAATAGCAAAAAACATAATCAACATCAATGAAAAAATTCATTATTTTGCAATGGGTGATTCAATTTCGGCTGGATTTACTGGGATGCTCGATAAAGATTATCCTGGTTCTTTTGATGAAGTAACTAAAAAATTTTCAGGCGCTTCATTTCCTACTTACCTTGCTAAATTGTTGTATGAATTTGACAAAGAAAGATTTGGCTCATATAAAAATATAAGTTTATCTGGAGCTAGACTTAGTGATATTATCAATTTATTCAATTGAAAACACAACCCGCTTCATGATATTGAACTAAAATCACAAAAAAACTTCGGCACCACTGAAGAAGAAAAAGAAAAATATAGACAAGACATAATTAAAGCAATTAAAAAATCAAATTTAATGACTCTTTCTTATGGAGCAAATGATATTTTTGAAGTATTGGGCACTATTTTTAGTAAACCTAAATATAACACTATATTAAGTGACATACAGGATTCTAAAAAGAGAAATGCTGCTTTAATCAAAATAATATCTGTTCTAAAAGAAGCTGTTGATGAAATAAACAATAGATATACAACTGTTATTCAAAATATTAAAAAGATAAATCCCAACACTAATATAGCGCTTAATACTTATCCAATGCCTTTAAATAGACTAACTAGAGTTATAGACTCATTAGTTCTTGGTTTGAAAGGATTATCAAATTCAATTATTGATATTTTAAACAATCAAATAATAAAAGCGTCAGCAATTGCAAATAACGTTTCTTTTTTAAATTCCTATGATAAAAAATATTGAACTGAAAATCAATCAAAATTAACTCAAGTGATTACAGATATTCATCCAACAATGTTAGGATATAAAAAAATGGCAATGGATGCTTTTATCAAATTGACAACTGGATATAAAAGTTTTGATAAATATAAGAAACTAGACTTATATTGAAATAATGATTTTGTAAATAAAGATGAATCAGAAAGAATAATTGATACTTTACTAAGTACAAATGAAATATTAAGAAGAGCATTTAAAAATAAAAAATATATCGATTATCTTTATGATCTAGAAAATGATGAAATATTTAAGAATGTTGAAAAAGATTCATTAAATAAACCTTTATATGGTGAACATAACATCGGAAAAAGAATCGTCGGTGAAATGCTTAACTGAATACTAGATGGTATATTTAATAATGTTGAAAAAGCTAATGCTGATTCAATCATAAATAATTTTGTTGATATAAATGTGTTTAAAAAAATAATTTCTGGTAAAACTAATAACAAACCTAACAAAGATGTCATTAAAGAATTTTTTAAAGAAACAAAATTTTTTGAAAAATTAATTGATGAGCTTCATAGATTTTTTATTCATGAAGATTATGATAATGATGGAAGACCTGGAGGAACATACATTGAAAAAGGAATCTTTTTTGATAGATTATTTTTAACATTATTTAATAAAAAAATATTATGAAAAAATTTAATTAATCCTTTTCGAAAAAGTTCTTTATATAAAGACAATATTGAATTATGACATCAATTCTTAAAATCAATTTTTGATAAGTTGTCAGATAACTCAACACTTGATAATTTTATTGATTTATATTTTGAATATGTTTACGATGAAAACAATAATTCATTTGAAAAAAGAAACGATGCTAAAAAGTTCTTTAATGCATTATTCAAAAATAAAAATTTACATAATTTAATATATGAATTAATAAAAAATATCGTGTCTTCAAATGATAGTAGTATTGATTATAATTCAATAGAATCTTTAAATGAATTATTAAAATTAGATAAATCCATTTTAACAAAAATCAAACCATTAATGGAACAATTAATATTTGATTTATTAACAAATGAAAATATGGAAGAATTTAGAACACATTTAGCGGAAAAAATAATTAATATAAAAACTAAATTCAAGTCCAGTTTTAAAGATATGCATAATTTAATTGACATTAACAAAGTAAATATTGAAAAAACTAGAAGAATAATCAATGAAGCAATTTCTATATTATCAAAAAAAGATAATGCATTTAATAACTTAATAAAACTATTAACTCAAAAAGTTTTTACAACTTTTGATGCCAATAAATTTTTTATAGAAAAAATTTTTACGTCAAAAGATTTTGATTGATTATCAGAAATATTCAGTGACACTGAAATCGATAAATTAAAATCTATTCGCTAATATTTTTTTAGCTAATGGTAACCCTACAACTTTTTTTAATTCATCTAAAGATGCATTATTAATATTTTCAAAAGTTTTAAAATTTTTTTTGAGTATCTCAAGCGTTTTGGAACCTATTCCCTTAATTTTTAATAAATCATTTTCTAATGATGATTCTATTTCTTTATGGTTGTAGAATTTTTTTGCATATCTATCTACTTCGAATTGCATTTTAACTAAAAAATTAAAAACATCTTTGTTATTAACATTTATTTCTTCTCCTTCTGATGATATTAAATAATTAGTTTGATGATTTTCATTTTTAACTAATCCAAAAATAGGTATATCTAAATTAAATAATTTAGTAGCCTTTTTTGCTTCATTAACTTGTTGTATAGAACCATCGACAATTAAAATATTGGGATAATTATTAAATAATTTTAAATATTTGCTAATGGTTAAAAACATATATTCAACATCAGCATTTCTAGAATAATTAACTTGATGAAAAAAATGACGAGACATTTTTGTATTTATTTCTCCATGTTGATATACACAAGCAGCTCCACAAACAATATTGGTATTAATTTGGAATGAATTATCAAAAATTACAATGTTATTGCAATTAACTTTTAATATATTAGAGAGTTGTTCTTGAATATCAATATTAGAATTATTTTTACTGAACTTAGCAAATTTATCTTCAATGCTATTCTTAGCATTTTGATTTGCAAAATTCAACATATTAATATATAGTTTAGTTTTCGGAAGAGAGAAAAATATATTTTCTATATTTATATTTTTAAAATCGTCAGAAATTAAAACAGTTTCAGGTATTTCATTTATTCTATAATAAGTATTTATAAATTCTTCTAGTAAATCGCTTACAGATGAATTTATTTCATAAGCAAAATTATGCTGATTAATTCACATTCCATCTCTATAAAACAAAACAGTTATAAAAAGAATATTATTATAAATTGCTGTGCCAATTACATCAATCTTTTTATTAGATTTTATAAAAACATTTTGTTCGTCATGATTAAATGAAAATACATCAATGACATCAGCATATAATTTAGCCAATTCAAAATCTAAATTATCATTTGCTTTTTTTATTTTTTCTCTTAAATTAAGCAAAAATTTAAAAGGATGATTAATTATATTAACCGCCTCATCATATTTATTTTTTCAATATTTATAATCATTATTAACCACAAATAAACCTTCATTGGAAAGCAAAATATGTGTCAAATATTTAACTAATGGATTAAAGTTTTTATTGTTAGGCAAGGGACCAAAATATATTGTATTTTTTTGTTTTTTATAATGATTACTAATTTTAATTTCTAAATTGTTTGTAAGGAGTTTGATTTTTATGTAAGGAAATGATAGGTTTGTTGGAAATAAAACATTATAAAAAGGTCTATATTTATCAATAAGTTTACGTTCTAAAATAAATGCTTCACGTTCAGAATTACAAATAATAGTCTCAAATGAAAATATTTTATCCCTTAATTTTCCTGTCTTATATGAATTACTATTATTAAAATTAAAATATTGCATCATTCTTGAATGCAATTTTTTTGCTTTTCCTACATAAAGTATTTCGCCATTTTTACCTTTTCAAATGTAAACTCCCGGTAAATCTTTAACATTTTTTATATCTTCACGATTAATCATTAATAAGTTTTTTCTTTCTAATATCAAAGAATAAAGAAAGCAATAAATTGAATCTTTCCCATGGATTTATATCAAATCATTTTATTGGATATTCAATCGCTCTTTCAAAAACACCATATTCTGATTTTGTTACGTTTTTATCTTCAATTAAGCTTAAAATGTAATTAGGTTTATTTTTCAAAAATGGTAATTCAATGTTCATAAATAACGATGTATATTCATAATTATATTTTTCATCAGGAAGTCTATCATAAAATAAATCATAAAATGCAATCGCATTCATGAATTCTTTATGTCCAAAAATAATTGAAAATGCAAAATAATCATCACCGTTTTTTAAAGTTGTTATAATAACTGGCAAAATTATTTTTACATTCTCATCTTTTTTCAATGTAAAACTTAGTGCAAAAAATGGATGTGTTAATTCTTCAATTGCTTCGCTTTGTTCTTTGTCTATTTTATAAACAAAAATGAAATCGTATAAAGGATTGTTCTTTTTATAGTTTTCAAGTTCAATAAAGGCATTTATATTCTTTTCATCCGCATTTGGGTTGAATTGAATAATATTTTCATCTACTTTTTCGGGTTTAGAAATTTCAAGACGAGAATAAACAAATACATTTTCTAAAATTTCATTATTATCTAAAAGTAAAACATTAGCTAAAAATCTTCCATATTGAGGAAAAATAACTCAACGATCTATAGCAAAAAGTTGATCTTTAGTTACTTTAAAAACAACACCATCAACATATGATGATTGCTCTTTTTTTAATAAATTAAATTTTGTTATATCTGTATATTTTGCAAAACCATTTAATCTTGCTTTATGATGTTCTACATTTTCACCAAGTAATTTTGCATAAAATTCTTCGTTTTGTAATGCATCATAAGAAAAAACATATACATTATTATCATCCATTTTTACACCTTTTCACATCTATAAAATTATTATTCTATAAATATTTTAATATATTTTTGATTAATTGAATTTCATTTAACAATATAAACAACTTTCTAAACTTTATAATTAAAAATTTTCATGTTTTGTATTGCTTCACATTCTAAATCTTTCATTTCTATAAGACTTTTTTCTAAATTTTCTATAACATTAATCTTTGGTTTGGTAACGGGATTTTTAGGAGCAAATAATTCACAAGTTTCACATGCTTTAATAATAGAAATATTATAAGTGCCTATTTTTTCAGAAATCAATATAGTTTCATTTTTGTCATTTGTTAACAATGGTCTAAATATTTGTAAATTTGTTACAGATGAAATATTACAAATTGATTCAAGTGTTTGTGATGCAACTTGTGCTAAACTCTCTCCATTCGATAAAACCATAATATTATTTTGCTTTGCAATAATACTTGCAATTCTATAAAAACTTCTTCTCATAAGTGTAATTTTGTATTTTTGATTTTGAATCAAACTGAGATAATTCATTATTTTTGTGTAATTTATTTGGTACAAAGTGCTATCGCCTTGATATTTAGTGAGTATTTTAACAATTTCATTTATTTTATATTCAGTTTTTTTGTCAGTATGAGGCGGAGTAATAAAATTCAAAAACGAAACTTTTAACCCTCGTTTTTGCAATAAATTAGCAGCTACTGGCGAATCAATACCTCCACTTAATAAATGCAATGTTTGCCCCGAAGTATTCATAGGCATACCACCCAGACCAATAAATGAGCTTGTAAACACATATGTTTTTTTATCTCTCACTTCAATGCATATTTTTAAATCAGGATTTTTTAAATTAACTCTTCAATTAGGTTTTATTTTAGAAATATAATTACCATAATATATATTTAACTCATTACTATTTAATTTGAATGTTTTCAAATGTCTTCTAGAATTAATAGAAAATGTTTTTATATTTGTATTATCATCTTTTACTAAATCAAATATAACTTTTTCAATCATTATTAAATCATTATCAACTTCATATGCAATAGAATATGAATTAATTCCAAATATATATTTTAAACAATTTAAATTTTTATCTGAATATTCTAAAAATGCTCTATCATATTCCATATTTATATCACTTGGTTCAACGTATATTAATAAATTATTTTTAAGAGCTTTAATAAAATCTTTTCTATTTTCACCCTTTAATGTTAATTCGCCATATCTTATTAAAATTTTTTTTGTCATCTGAATCATCCTTAATTTATTTTTTCTTTTGTGTATTCTTCAATTAGATCAAT
This sequence comes from Metamycoplasma faucium, assembly GCF_045160055.1. GTDB lineage: Bacteria > Bacillota_I > Bacilli_A > Mycoplasmatales > Metamycoplasmataceae > Metamycoplasma > Metamycoplasma faucium. Next base: position 694,340 of record NZ_CP088155.1, read on the forward strand.
TGCTACAAAATAATTATGATTAGCATTATATATTATTAACTTTGAATATAAGTCTTTCAATTCTTCATTTTCTGAAACAAATGGTGCAATTTTTTTAATTGTTAATTTTGTAATTTTTGCAGATTCAATTTCAATTTTTATATGCAAGGCTAAAACTTGTATCAAATCAATATAAAAATTTAATTCATTTTTTAAAACGTTATTTATATCAATATTTTTTTCAATAATATGATATTGCATTTCATTAATTTGATTAATAATATTTTTTATTTCTTCTCTTTCAATATTTAAATTAAATTTTTGGGCAAGTGAAATTATAAAATAATAATATTTTTGAGATTTTAAAAATCTATTTTTTAAAATGTTTTTTTCATTTATTTTATCATCAATATTTTTAGATATTTTTTCATTTTCATAAAGAATGTTTGAAATTGAAATTAATACATTTTTTGTTCTGCTTAAAATACTTGCATCAATTTTAGAATTATTATTCATTTTATTAATTTCTTCAATTTCAATTTCAACATTGGCAAACTCATTATTAATATAATCAATATTGTTTTTATAATAATTATTTAATTTTAAAGTTTTATTAACATTTTTAATTTTCCTTTGGACATATTCAATTTCGTTTTTAATTGTTTCAAAAAAATATTCTAATTGGTTAACAATTATTGATAATAATGATTTAGTCTTTTGCATGAATTGTAATTTTATTAAAGCTAATTCAAGGTCTACAAAAATATCTTTCAATCGTTTTTCAAATTCTATATTCTTTGAAAAATCTAAATATTTAAGACTATTTTTAAATGAAGATAAAATAAAATTTAAGTTATTAGTTGAATATTTTTTATTAAAAACTTCTATTTCAGTACTATTATCAAGTAAATTAGTAATATTGTGTTTGGATAAAATTTTTGCTATAGTTTCAGGTATAAAATTATTTATTAATGAATAATATAATTTACCTTTTGAATATATTGATAGTTTTTCTTGCATTAAATCATTAAACTCACTAAGTTTATTAATAGTTCATTTATGACTTTTTTTCATATAAATATCATTATTAAAAAAGTCATAATATTTAATTATTTCATTGTTAATATTTTCAATTTTTTTTGTAAAAAAAATCAATATATCTGGACTTATTTTTAATTCATTAATTTTTTTATCACATAAACTTATATTAGTTATTTCGCTTTGTATTTTTTGTGGAAATAGTATTTTTTCTTCAATGTAATTAATTATTTCTTTATATGTTTTTCCAATGTTTAAAAATAAATTTTTACTTTTGTTATATGAACTTAAATTTTTAATTAAACATTTTAATTCAAAATTACTGTGGTTCTTAAGATGTATTTTTAATGCATTAAATACTTGATTTGATGTAAATTCATATGATAAGCAAATATTGCTAAAAATATTAATTTTTTTTTCAACATTAATACTATTGTTTTTTAAATCTAAATTTTTATTAGCAAGTTCACTAAATTGTTCTGAATATAATTTAATTTTATTCTTATAAGAAGTGATTTTTTTCAAATTCGATTTTATTTTTTTTATAACTTCTCTAGGCAAAAAATTGTTTAAATAAAAGAATATAAAAATAGTAAAACTAATTAATAAAATTACTAAAAATGTTGATATTAATATTATTGAAATTTTCATTAAAATAATTATATTAATAAAAAGTGATTTTTTATTATAATAATAAAATGTTAAAAACTAAAAAAATAGCATTAGCATGCACAAATTGTTTGCATAAAAATTATTACTTAAACAAAAGCACAAAACAAAGATTAGAAATAAAAAAATTCTGCAAATATTGTAATTCTCAAACATTACATAAAGAGGAGAAATAATGGAAGAACAAAATAAAAATAATATTCCTAAAATTGATTCTACTACTAAAAACTTTATAAAAGAAGTTAAAAGAATTAAATGACCTCGAAGTACAAAAGTTTGAAAATGATTTGGTATTACAATCACATTTTTAATAATTATGTCAGTTTTTTGTTTTTTAATAACTTTAGCATTTACAAGTATTTGAAACGCTGCCGGTATTAAATCATAGGAGCAATTATGGATTTGGAAATAAAAAATAATAATAAATATAAATGATATATGATCTCAACTGTTTCAGGCAAGGAAGACAAAGTAATTGAATCATTGTGAAATAAAATACGTACAGAAGGAATGATTGACTTATTTAACGATATTAAAATTTTTAAAATGCCTCACTTGTCTGGTCGTGAATTAGAAAAAAAATCACGTGGTGAAGAATATAAAATTAAATATGTAAATATTTATAAAGGCTATATATTCTTAAATATGGTTATGACTGATGAAGCTTGATATTTAGTTCGTAATACTCAATATGTAACAGGGTTAATTGGTTCAAGTGGAAAAGGAGCTAAACCAACACCAATTAGTAAAGCTAATTTCGAAAAAATGGTTGAAAAAGAAAAAGTACTTATCGAAAAATTTGAAGCAGGAGATATTGAAACTGCTTACAAAGAAGGAATAATTGTAAAGGTAATAAATGGCCCCTTCTTAAATCAAGTTGGAGAAATTATTAAAAGTAATGATGCAAACGAAAAAGCATTTGTTAATATTGAACAATTTGGCCGTACCGTACCTATTGAATTCTCATATAAGGATTTAGAAATATGTAAATAAAAAAATGATAATGTGCAAATTATCATTTTTTTATTTAACCGATTTTAATACGCCATAATTTTTAAAAGTCAATCCTTTTTTACCTCAAATTAATTCGGGTAAATTTGGATAATCAATAAATGGGTTTCTTAATCCATTGTAATGATTATTGGCAATATCATTATTTCTATCAATTTCAATTTGATCAACTTTATCATTTTTTGCTCATTCATAATAACAATTTAAAAATTTATCATTAAAATATGGGTAAACATTTTTAAATACTTCTGAACCTCGTTGGTTATAACCATTTTGATGAGTTATTTGAAAATAGAAATATGCTCTAGCAAAATCACCTTTAAAATAATCAATAGGTTCACAATATCAATTATCAATTTTTGTTCCATTTTTTGAAGTTTTTGTGGGATTTGAAACATTATAGTGAGGATAATTTCCTCTTCATTGATTAACCATTTTATCGGTAGGCCAAATAAAATGTGCATCATTTCGTGTGGGCTCTACTTTATTAAATCAAGATTGCGGAATAACATGTTCTCGATTATAGACATTCCCTTCTTGATTTTTTTGAGATCCAGGTTTAGGATGACCTCCAACGCCTTCATATTCACCAACATTGAATTCATATGGATCAGGACCAAAAGGATTTTCACTATATACATCCAATATAGTTTTATTTTTTTCAAAATATTTATCTAAAAATGCACTTTCATATACTTTATATAAATATCCATAATTTTTAATTCCGCCCAATTTTTCCTTTTGTTTCTGATAAATGGCATCAAATAATTCTTCACCTTTTAATCCTTCAGCAAATGAATAATAATTATTACTACTGTCATATTCATATTGTGGTGGTTGAGATATATTTTTTTTAAACCCTGAAATCACTTTACTAATAATTTTTGATATTTTTAAATTATCATTAGTTTTAAGTCTATATTTAATTTTTAAAGTTCCTTCTTTATCATTAATTTCTTCAAAAGTAATCATGTCCACATTATATTTACTTTTATCAAAATTTGAGAAATCAAAATCTGAATTATTAACTTCGGAAGGTAATTTTTCCCATTTATTACCTTTATAATCGATACTAATATTATTAGCAATATCATCTATATTATCACCATTAATTTTAGGAGTTGAAATGGTTTTAACCTCATACTTAATTATTTTTTTCGTTATTTTATTTTTAATCTTATATTCGATGATTACCTTATTTTTGTCTTGATAATAATCTGCTTTAAAATCAACTATTTCATAAATATTTAATAATCCTTCTCAAATAAAGTCATCTTTTGTTAAATTATTAAAATTTTTAACATTTGGTTTTAATGTTACACTTTTTAAATTAAATATGTGATTACATTTTGAGGCCATCAAACTTATTGGAATAATTGACAATGAACTACTAAATAATAATATTCTATTTTTTCTATTCAACATATTACCTTCTTTATATTACCTTTTTTAAATCTATATAAATAAATTATAAATTAATAAAACTTTCAATAGAAAAAAACATTATTAATACTTCATGCTTAATTTAATTAAATGTCTCCGGATTCAATAAGCATTTCTTGTAATTCTTCAATAAGTATTTTTGAAAAAATACCATTTTTGGTTTTAAATTGCTCATATAAATAATCTAATTCATCATACAAACGATGAATTAATTCAAAAGGATAATTTAGTTTTTTTATTGACTCTTTAAAGTCTGCTCAATCTATAACGTTAAATTCACCATTTGCATAACTCTTAATATCTATATCAAAATCAATATATTTTATTATTCCATCTTCAATAAAAAAAGGAGAAGCTAAATTAACATAAATATAATTAGCCTTATGTTTATTAAGTGTTATTGAAGCATTATAAAATTTATTTTTGGCAAAAAAGAACAAAATTGGGTCATTAACAATTCAATTAATATCTTCTTCTGATACTTTACTTTTGATTAGCAATAAAACAACAAAATCATCCAAATTTGCAACTATTTTAGCACCTTCATATTGTCTATATAATCTTCCGTCAAATTTAAATGCCTGTATGCTAGTAATTGATCCTATATCAAATAAATGTCTTGGTTTATATTTTTTAAATTCATTATCATATATGCTATTTTTTAACAAGTTGTTATCGCTATCTAAATTTGTTATTTTAATATCATTATCTATTAAGTCTGAAAAACTTTTTATTTCTTTGTTATCATCATTCATAAACTTCTCACTAAATATAAATTGGTTAATAATTAATATTATATTTAGTTTATCATAATTAATTTCATTTGTTAAAATTTATACATTATGAGACTTAGAAATAATCCAAATGCACTAAAAATACTAAATGATAGTAAGTATATTATTAATCAATTCCCTTATGAAATTAAAGAAAATACTATTTTAGAAATTGGTATGGGAAAAGGAACAATGATAACCAATATGGCTTTTGACAATCCTAATACAAACTATATAGGACTTGAAAAATTTGCAACACCAGCATTAAAAGCACTTAAAAAAGCAACTAATTTAAATCTTAATAATTTCATGATATTAATTGGCGATGCAAATAATTTATTAAATTATTTCACTAATAAATTTGATTCTATATGGATAACATTTTCTGACCCTTGACCAAAAAAGAGACATTACAAAAGACGACTAGTATATAGAGATTTTTTAAAAATATACAAAGAAATATTAAAACCTAATTCTAATATATATTTTAAAAGCGATAATGATGATTTATATAATTTCGCAATTGAAGAATTAAAGTATATTAATGCAAACATAATTTATACTACTAATGATTTAGAAAATTCTAAACAACAATATATAAAAAATTATTTTACTGATTATGAAGTTAAATTTAAAGAGAAAAACAAAACAATAAATTTTATTGTTTTTAATTTTTCTAAAAATAATTCTGAAATTTAAGTTTTAATTAAATACTTTTAAGGAGCATAAGGATCATTTCAATCTGTACAATTTGGAAAATCTGATTGTTGATATTGTTTTAATTTATGACTACGTGAAAATGCTTGATAACCTACCTTTTTAACATTTAAACGGCCCTCAAAAGTTAATAATTCATCACATCATGAAAAACAAGATTCTTCAATATTAATTTCTTTATTATTAAAATTAATATATTTTAAAGTTGGGTTCCCACTAAAAGCATATTTCTTGATCGTTAGTATTTTTGTATTATTAAAAGTAACAGTATCATTAATAAATCTCATTTGAGCTAATGTGCGTTTGCCTATTGATTCAAGTTTAGAAGGTAAATCACCATCTAAAATTAAGTTATGACATTGCGAAAATGATTCGTCAGGAATATCAGTCAAATTGTCATTCAATTTATTTCCATTCCCAATATTTGTTAATTTTTCACAACCAGAAAATGATCCTTCCCCTATTTTTGTTACATTCTGTAATGTTATAGACTCTAGTGAACGACATGATTCAAATGCTCTTTCTCCAATATATTCTAATTTCTCATAATCAAAATTAGTAATATCAGCAAAATGAAGCCCCAATTTACCAACGTAATTTAAATCAGAATGAAAATATGCATGTTTTAATTGATGACAATAAGCAAAAGTTCCATCTTCAATTTTCTTTAGTTTTTTAAAACTTGCAATTATCAATTCTCTATTTGCATAAAATGCACGTTTACCAACAAAAGTTGCATTGTCAAATTTAACATTTGAACATGAGCAATCCTCAAATGCTGATTCGCCGATAGTTTCAACATTATTAGTGTTGGTAATTTCATAATTAATTTTAGCTTCATAAAAAGCTTTTGATTGTATTTCTTTAACACCCTCCATAGAAATTTTATTAATTTCGCAATTAGCAAAAACTTCTGAAACTAAAGTCGTTAAGCCTTTTCCTAACTTCACATCTTTTAATTTATATCATTTAAAATTACCTTTTCCTAAAAAAGTTAAATTTTGAAAATTCATTTGCTTAGTACGTAATCCTCAAATTGCATTATTACCAATTTTTGTTATATTAGATGATAATTCAATTTCGTCAACATCAAAATATGTTGGATAGTTCTCATTAAAGTTTTTACTTTTTGTAAAAAAACCATCTTCAATTTCATTTCTATTTAATGTTAAATTTAATTTAGAAACTTTTGATATTGTCCCAGCAGTATCAACAAATAATCCTCTAACATTTTCGCAATCCCTTAATGAATCGCCAATAGTAACTTCTCGTATTTTAGGAATATTTTCAAATGATTTAAGAGACATTTTTTTAAGCGAGTTAGGAATGGTTATTTTTTTTATACCAGATTCAGCAAATGATAAATCATCTATTTCTTCAACGCCATCTTCTAAAACAACATTATTAAATTCTCCTTTTGATAAAGAACTATTTTGAATTTTAGAAACACTTTTTTTGATAGTTAAATCTCTAATTCTTCTAAAGTCTTTAACTAGTGATTTGCCATTAAATATGTTATATTGACTATCGTTTCCGTCAACTATTTTTCCTAAAGTTAAATGACTAACAGATAGATCTTTGAAAGATTCAGATGATACATCTTGAATTTCATTTAATAATTCCATTTCAAACATATCGCAATTTTTAAATACTTCTTTTCCCAATTTTTTTAATGTTTTAGGAGCAACAAATTTCGCTATTCTAGTATTTTCAAATGCATTATCGTCTATAGTTTCAATTTTGTCTCATGATTTAAAATCTTCAAATAAATACGCGTTTTTAAATGCATTCTTATTAATAACATTAACATTTTTAATATCTAATTTCTTAATTAATGTATTAGAGAATGCATAATCTCCAATAGTTTTAATAGAATCGGAAAAAGTAACGTTTTCTAACGTTTTAACCCCATTAAATATACTATTCGGTATATGATCAATACTTTCCAATAAATTAACTTCTCTGATTGTCATTTGTTCTAATGTATTTGAATTTAATTTTTCTAAAAATTTTCCAATGGTTAATTTATTAACTCTTAATCCTCTGAATGAATTTGAGGAATATGATGTTAAAGTATCTTTCAAAATTAATTCTTTAAAATACAATGAATCAAAAACATATTCTCCTAATTTCGTTACATTTTTTAGATCTATACCAGAAATATTTGTTTTTGAAAATGCATAATCATCGATTTCATTAATCGAATCAGATAAAGTTACCTTATTTAATGTTGATACACCTTCGAATGCATTTTTTGGTATTTTACTAATTGAATTTAAAAATTCTACTTCAGATAAATTTGTATTTCTTAATTGATTAGCAAAAAGATTCAATGCCTTGCCAATTTTAAGTTTTCTAATAACTAACCCGGCAAGTGCATCGCTTACAGCGTTTTCTATTGAATCAGATAGTGTCATCTCACTAAAATTTAAACCTTTAAAAATAGAAGAACCTAATTTTTTAACATTTTTAAGATCAATGTTTGCTAATTTTGTATTAGCAAAACTATAATCTTTTAATTCTTCAACATTTTTAAGATCAATGTTTTGCAAAGAAGTATTTGCAAAAGCATAATCACCAATGGTTTTTATATTATCAGATAAAGTCACATTCTTCAATGTTAACATATTTGAAAAAGCTTCATTTGGAACACTAGTTAATGAATCTTTTAATATAACATCATTTATTTTTGTATGTTTATATTGATTTGTTAATGATTTTAACATCAATGCTTTTCCAATAAATAACTTATTTATAGTTAGATTTTGAAATAAATTATTATCAACTATGTTATTTATTTCATCGCCAAGATGTAGTTTTTCTAGATTTAATCCAGAAAAAGCATTTGATGATATTGATGAAACTTTATTAGTATTTATTTCTTTTATTTTATCTAATCCCTTAAAAGCATCATATGATAAAGATATTATGTTGTCCTCTAAATTTAAATTAGATTTATTTCACAAATTCTTTCACTCCGATTTAGAAAATAGCTTTTCCCCAAATCTAATTTTAACTTTGTTGTTTAAATCATGTGTACCAATAATATGTGATCTGTCTTTAATATGAATTTCTTCTAAAGAGTCCATTTTGCTGAAAGCATTTTGCTTCACTATGCCAGTGCTTTTACTTATTGTAATTTTCTTAACATATTTAAAACCAGAAAATGTATTTTCATCTATTTCTTTTATATTTTCAGGAATATTTATTTCAGTTATTGTCGGGTCATCTTTATATAGGCTTACTATAGAACTATCCAATTTTCTTACCGATTTTAATAATTTTTCAAAGTCTAACTTTTTATTAGGTTTTTCTTTAACATTCCTTGCACCTAAAATTACTGCTGCTGTTAATTGAATTGAAATGGTTGTCCCTAATCCAGCAAACAACATTTTTAGTAACTTTACTTTTTTATTAGTTGGTTTTTTGATTATATCTTTATTCATTTTTATTTAAACCTTATCTTTATTTTATATACATCTTTATTAAAACCATAACTAAAATAATTAAACTCATTACAGCCATAACTGATAATGCAGTAAACATAATTCAAGCTTTAGTTTGAAATCTTTTGCTTATTGATGCATCATTTTGAGTTTTAATTTGCATATCTTCATAAATTGATCTAGCGGTTGAAACTTCAATTTTTTCAGTTCCAAAACCTGATATTGATTTAATGAAAGGATTTGATTTTGTTTTTCCATCTTTTGAAACAGTATAATAAATATCCAATTTACCATCATTAATTATAGTTTTAATGATTTCTACTTGAAAACCAGGTAAGTCTGATTTAATGTCTCCTATTACAATATCTTCAATAGGTTTATCTTTTTCTTTTATTGTAAATTTGATTTCTTTGGCTTTTTCATCTAAATCTAAAGCAGTAACAGCCATTGCCATTGTTGAAGAAGATGAATCACTTTTTGTTGTAACAATTGGAGAAATTAATTTATTTTGTTTTAATTCCTCAATAATTAAAAGATTATTAATTTTAATCTTTGAGATTTTTTTAACTAAATCTTCAATTTGTCTTAGAGTAGCAAATCCTTGATATTGATCGTCCTTATGAAAATATATAATTGATTTTTCTTGAATTGAATTGCCGGCTTCTACATAAGCATTTAAAGCATTAATAAATTCGTTAAATTGTTTAGCGGGAGTTTTATTCAACATCTCATTAAAGAAAAATACAGGCATTTTTGTTGATGCATTATTTCTTTGCATAATATAATATTTTTTAATAGTTTCCATTTTATTTCCTTTAGTTGTTTTAATATGAGAAAATATTTTAAATCAAAGATTTAAAAAATAAAGCACTTTTATTTCTAAAAGTACTAAAAAACATAAAAACTACTCTAATTTGAATGTTATATTGTATATTTTATGTTCATATCAATAATTTAAAATATCACTATATTTAAATTATTTTTCTAAATTTTTATCATTTTCACTTGAATCATCATTCATTTTAATTCTAAATTCAGATAATATTGAATTTTCACGTTCTTTTAGTTGTTTTGAAATTTCATCATTAGAAAGACCTTTTTGTATTAATTTTATTTTTTCACTTTCTAATAAAAACGCAATAAAATCTCTAACTTTATTCAACTCAACATTAATTTCATTAGATGAATAACCATTGTTTTGTAAACCAAGTCAAGGTAAATCAAAATTAATATTACTTGATTTAATTGCATCATAATTATTCATTAAATTAACAATTGATTCAGTAGCTATTCTATTCGTTAATTCTTTGAATTTTTTCGAACCTAAATTAGTATAAACTTGATAAGGATTTTTTTGTGAATATTGTACTAAATGAGAACTTCTTCTTAATTTATCCATAACATTAATATGATCTTGTCAAGCATTATCAAAAACATTTAATATTATGTTTCTTTCACTATTTGTTAATTCATTAACACCGGATTTTTCAACAATATTTTGACGCAATTTATCATATTCTTCATTAAAAATTGAAACAATATATTCTGATAAATCTTCCTTATCAAATTTTTGTAAATCTTCCACTTTAAATTTAAATTCACATAAATTCATTCAATTATCATTAATATGATTAACTAAATTTTCCAAATCTAATGTGTTATTTTTCCCCATAAAAAGTGGATTGTTAACAATTTGATAAGCACAAACAGAAATCATTTTCTTTATTATAGTACCTAAATCTTCACGTTCTAAAATCAAGTCACGTTGCTCATAAATCAAGTCACGTTGTTGTCTTATTACATCATCAAAATTTAAAACACTTTTACGATTATCAAAGTTAAATCCTTCAATTTTCTTTTGTGCTCTTAAAAAAGCTTTTTTAATTGATTCTCCTTCAATTGGATCGTCTCCATATGAGGCAAAAATTTCTTTTCATTTATCTTGAACTGAAAAACGTAAAATTAATTGATCATCCAAAGATAAGAAAAATTTGGAATATCCAACATCACCTTGACGTCCAGATCTACCTTTTAATTGATTATCAATTCGCCTTGATTCTGCTTTTTCTGTCCCTAAAACATAAAGTCCACCTAATTCAATGGCTTCCTTTGAAGGTTTAATATCAGTTCCACGACCTGCCATATTAGTTGCAATTGTAACCGCTTTTACTTGCCCTGCCTTAGATATAATTTCAGCTTCAGAAGCATCTTGTTTTGCATTTAAAACTTGATGAGGTATTTTTTCATTTAATAACATTTCATGTAAAACTTCACTATCTTCAACTTGAGCAGTTCCAATTAAAATAGGTTGTCCTTTTTCATATATTCGTTTAACTTCTTTTGTAACTGCTTTTCATTTAGCATGCATTGTAACATATATTTCATCTTCATCATCAATTCTTACCATTGGACGATTTGTAGGAACTACATTAACACGCATATTATAGATTTCAATAAATTCATTTTCTTCAGTTTTAGCAGTTCCAGTCATTCCACATATTTTTTTAAACAAACGGAAGAAATTTTGATATGTTATTGTAGCCAACGTTTTAGTTTCAGTTTCAATTTCAACATGTTCTTTAGCTTGAATTGCTTGTTGTAATCCTTCTGAATAAGCTCTTCCTTCCATAATACGACCCGTAAAAGAATCGACAAGTTCAATTTTATTATCTCTAACAATATACTCAACATCAAGTTTCATAACTTTGTGAGCACGTAATGCATTTTGAATTCTATGAACTAATTCGGAATTTTCTATGTCATATAAATTATTAAAGTTAAAATATTTATTAGCTTTTTCAATACCTTTATCAGTTAAATAAACTGATTTAGTTTCTTCATCGATAAAAAAATCATTATCATTTAAAGTTCTAACAAATAAATCAGCAACATTATATATAGGAGTTGATCCTTCATCACCACCCGATATTATCAAAGGAGTTTTAGCTTCATCAATTAAAATTGAATCAACTTCATCAAGCAAAATAAAATTAAGTCCCCGTTGCACTTTATCTGCTTTTGACATAACCATATTGTCGCGTAGATAGTCAAATCCTAATTCAGAGTGAACAGAATATACAACATCACAAGCATATGCTTCACGTTTTTGCTCAGGTTCCATTTGAGCCTTGTTAATACCAACCGTTAATCCTAATCATTTAAATACTTGACCCATTTCATTAGCATCACGTTCAGCTAAATATTCATTAACAGTAGAAACTATAACCCCTTTACCTGAAAGTGCATTTAAATAAACAGGTGCTATAGAAGTAATAGTTTTACCTTCACCTGTTTTCATTTCAGCAACAGAACCTAGGTCTAAAATAATCCCTCCCAACATTTGAACATCAAAAGGCCTCTTTTTAAGAACTCTTCTTGTTGCTTCCCGTGCTACAGCAAAAACTTCTGGTCTAATTGAATCATGTGATTCACCAGTATTTAGACGTTGTCTAAATTCATTTGTTTTCTTTTGTAATTCTTCGTCAGACAATTGTTGAATTTCTTCTTCAAAATGATTTATTTTTTTAAGTGTTGCTTCAGCAATACGCATTTCAGTTGATTTAAATTCAAATAGTGATTTTAAAAACTTTTTAAATTTTGATTCTTTTTTAGGTTTGTTTTTATCATTTTTAGTTTCTAATTGTTCTTCATTAGAATTTTTAGGCTCTAAATCTTTTTTGTTAGTTTTTATTTTGCTTTTTTTATCTGATTTTTCTTGCAATATTTGATTATTAGATTTTCTCATACTCATTAATTGTATATTAATTTTATATAATGTAAAAATAAAATATAATAGTTGATAACTAATAAATTAAGTCGAATAAATATTTATTTAATGTTAATTAAATAAATTGGAAATGAGAAAAAATGAAACGATATTATACTAGTGAATCTGTAGGAGCTGGACATCCAGATAAAATATGTGACCAAATTAGTGATGCAATTTTAGATGAACTATTAAAGCAAGATAAAAATTCGCGTGTTGCTTGCGATGTTATTGCTAATGATGATGTTATTTATATAGGTGGCCAAATTACAACTAAGGGATATGTAGACACTATTAAAATAGCTTGAGATATTTTAAAACCATTAGGGTACAATGAAAATGATTTTAAAATAATTAATGCTATTATTCCACAAAGTTCCGATATTGCTTTAGGTGTTGATAAGTCCAAAAATAAAAAATTAGGAGCAGGCGATCAAGGCTTACTATTTGGATATGCAACAGATGAAAATGAATTTTTCATGCCTTGACCTTTAGTTTTGTCGCATGAACTTGTTAAAAGAGCTGAATATTTAAGGAAAAAAGAATTATTTCCTTATGCTAAAGCTGATATGAAAAGTCAAGTAACAATGGAATATGACAGCATAAATAATGAAATAAAAATTTCTAAAATATTAATGTCAATTCAACATGAAGCATCTTTTAATGATAAAGAATTTAAAGAATATATTATTCAAGACATTATTAAATATGTAACTAATAAATATAAATTTAATGATGATTATGAAATATTAATTAATCCAACAGGTAGATTTGTAATTGGTGGACCTAAAGGGGATACAGGACTTACAGGTCGAAAAATAATTGTTGATACATATGGAGGATTTGCTAAACATGGTGGGGGTGCATTTTCAGGGAAAGATGCAACTAAAATTGATCGTTCTGCAGCTTATATGGCTAGATATGTTGCAAAAAATATTGTTGCTTCTAAAATAGCAAAAAAATGTGAAATTCAACTTTCATACGCTATAGGTTTACCTAATCCTCAATCAATATATGTTGATACGTTTAATACATCAAAATATTCTGAAGAAGAATTGATTAAAATGATTTATGCATTATTTGATTTATCTGTTGAAGGAATTATTAATACGCTTGACTTATTAAAACCAATTTATTTACCTTTGGCAACTTATGGTCATTTTGGTCGAATTGATTTAAATCTGCCTTGAGAAAAAACTGATATGACCGATAAAATAAAAAACTATTTTAAAAAATAATTATTAAAAAAATGAGCTGAATAAAGTCAGTTCATTTTTTTGCTTTTAGATTATTTTTCAAAAACTAATTTATAAACCATTTTTGAAACTTTTTTGTTTTTAAAGTCAAATAATCTAAATCTAATTACGTATTTACCATTTTCTTCTTTAAATTCTAAGAAACCTGAAGATTTTACCTTGTTTCCTTTTTTATAAAGTGGTTCCAAATGGTTTGTATATGATGTATATGATAAATTTGAAGGAATAACACCTGTAAAATCCATTAATTTAGGACCCTCTCAAGGTTTATTGCTTGGAGATTTTCCATATAATGTTGATTGGCCTTGATATGTATTCATAAAGAATGATTTAACATTATTTTTATCACTAAACTTAGTAAATCATTGTTGATCTTCAATTTTTGGTTCTTTGTTTAGCTTATCAATTGTTAATGAACTATCTAAAGTTCAACCTGCTTCCATTTTAGCATCAGATTCACCATCTTTTTCTAAAAGAACTTTTGAAGAAGGTGCAGGTGGAGTTGTAGGAATCTTAAATCCTGAAACTTCTAAAGTTCTTTCAATTCTTTTATCAGGATTTTTTTGAGATACTAATTTATAACTTAATTTTAAAATTCCTTGATTAGCTTTAGATTTATCTAAAGTTAAATCATTTATATTATATTTAGATTTGTCATATCCTTCAAGTTCAACATCATCATCTGTTAAATCATTAACTAAGGTATCAGATATTGTTTTTGATATTTTAGCTTTTATTTTTTTAGCTTCTTCTTCTAATTCTTTAATAATTGGATCTATTGGGGGGGGTAACACTATTCTTTTTAAATCCAGTAATTACTTTTTTTATTAATTCAGAAGTTTTACCATTTTTTCCTAAAGATTTAACTTTGAAAGTTAAAGTTAGTTCACCTTTTTCATCGTTAGGTAATAATTCTAATTCTACTATTTCATATTTTTTAGTATCTAAATTTGTTTTTAAGTCGTCTTTTTTAAATTCAGATGCTTTAATTTTTGTAACATCTTTTTTACTTTCAATATTTAAATTTTCAATGGCTTTTGATAAACCATCTTTACAACTAATAGCCGCTAATGGAAGCGTAACTAGTGGTAAAGATGCTAAATATTTAAGTATGTTTTTTTTAAATTTCATATATGCCTTTTCCTTTAATTTTCTTTGTAGTTTTTCAATAAAAATTATACATTATTATTTTTTTGATTATTTAAAATATTTAAAAAAGGAAAATAACCACCTTTTAAAGATGTTTCTGCAAAATAATATAACCAGAAAATATTTAGTATTTCATATTAATCTATCATAATTTATCAATTTAATTTTTCAGATGCAAAATATTTAGTTGATATAAATTTGATTAAATGCCATACATATAGTAAGTAAAAAAGTTGGCACGTCTTAACTCTTATTATAAATTTCATTAACAGCTTCAATATAACAAATGAATGAAGGGTGTTGCTTCTCTTTTTCATTAAGATACATATTCTTTTTGTTAAGATAAGCATTTCTAAGTTCATTTCACAAATTGTTATCTTTAAGTCACTTTACTTTATTGGTCAATTCCTTTGAATTTCGACTAATGTTTCAGATTCAACTATCACGATCAGAATAACCAGTTTTCTCATGAATTAATCTATACCAAGTTCCATCTTGATCTTCATAAACAATAGCAAGGTCAATACTAAATTTAGTCGGATTACCTTTCTTAAAATTCATTTTTTTTGTAGATAGACACGATTTTGAATCACTGCAATCATTTAAACCATTATTTCTTAATACATCATTGAACTTTTTCTTAACGTATTCCTTAATTTGTTTGCAATCATTAATATCTCATGAAGAATTAATATTAATAATAACTAAGTTATAGTCCAAATCAATAGGTTCATTTTCATTTTGTGTTATTAAATTTTTTGCTCCACTTCCAATCAAATGAGCTTTAACAGTCAAAAAATCTTGATTATTAATAATTTGAACAAGTTGATTAACTATATCTGAGCAAACACTTCTCATACTATGTAAAAAGTCTTTATCTTTAACAAATTTGTACATAATAATCCTTCCTGCGCCAAACCAACCCATCTATGAATCTATTGTGTTCATAAATCATATAATTATACTCTCATTATCCATTTGAAAATATATTTTAATTGTATAGAATAGTTTTATATAAATTGCAAATTATTTAAAAAGAAAAATAACCACCTTTAATAGTAGTTATTTTTAAATGGTACACCCTGTGGGGTTCGAACCCACGACCCAAGGATTAAGAGTCCTTTGCTCTACCGACTGAGCTAAGGGTGCTTATATAATAGTATTATTTTATATTATTATAAAAATTAAAATAAAAAATCAATATTTCATTAAAAATTAATTTGTAAAAATATCTATAATTCTTATATGAATTTAAAAGTTATATTTGATAAACAAGTTTTACTTGACAAAAAAATTATTGAAAATTTAATGAAAGATGATTCTAAAAATTTAGAGTTAAAACGTTGTTTAGCATTGTTAATAGAATTATCTGAATTTGCTAATGAAGTTCAAACATTTAAATATTGAAAAAAGCACAAAGAAACTAATCGACAAAAAATATTGGAAGAATATGTTGATGGTATTCATTTTTTAACTAGTTTAGCAAAAGATAAAATTTCTTCCGAAATAATTCCTTTTATTAAATATAATGATTTTAATCTTCAACTTGCATATACTTTTAAGATATTTACAAAATTACTTAATAATCAAAAAAGCAAAAATATTAAAAAAGCATTTGCCACTTATTTAGGATTAGGCAAGTTGCTTAATATTGAATATGATGAATTAATTGATGCATATTATAAAAAGAATGAAATTAATTTTAATAGGATTAAACAAAATTATTAATTTATATAATTTGTTTTTTTTAATATTTAAAAAAATAAGAAATATTATATGAAACAATTTTAATTTTGTAGGTCTAGTTTATTTAACAATTTTCTATTTCGTTAAACATATAAATAATATATTTAACTAATTTATTCTAAATAAATTATTCATTTTATTTTATCTTTTATATACTTTTGTGATTAATATAATTTTTATTTTTTTAATTTATTAGTACAAATAAAAACATCATTGTAATTAGGTTAATTAATAATCAAAAGAACATTACTTAATAACGTTATTTTAGATATTAATTTTTATTTTCATATCAAATTAGAAAAACTATTTTATATATTTATATATAAAATAAGAAATCCAAAAGCAAAAAAAATACTAATTTTAGAGTTTAAAAATGTATAAACGGAAACATACTCGCAATATAGTTATTTTTTTTTTTTTTCAAATACAATTATATTTTTTACAACAGATTTAAATATTGTCTTTCTTGCTTGAATGACAATATAAAAAAAATTATTAAACACTATTAAATTATTAAAAGGAAAAAATATTATGTTAGAACAAACAAGAAAATTTTATATTATGGAACGTACTGATAACAATGGTGCGTTGACATTTTATTTAAATGAAGTAGGAGAATCGAAAAATCCTGAAAAATTAAAAGATTTTAAAGAAGTGCTACACAAATTTCTTGATATCTTAAAAAATTACACCGGAAAAGCATTAGTATATTTTCATGCAAATTGAACATATAGAGGCTTTGCAACTGTTGAACAAGTTAAAAAAATAATTGAAACATTAACCGCTAATAATGTTGAAAATAAAAATGCAATTGAATATATAGTTACAAATAAATTAATTTCACCTTTAGCTATAAATAAAGATGGTAAAAAAGTTATTGATTCAACAATGGTCATGGCTCAAATTGAATTTGATTTAGAAAGAAAAGCAAAAGACGTAATTTTTAAATTAACAAATCCTAAAGCCACTGTTGAAAATATTGTTGTTGAAGATATTACAACTGAAGAAATGAAAAATTATACAGTTGACATTGTTAAATTAGAACGTAATTTTGATTCAATTGACGTTTCTTATAATTTAATTAATGGCAAATATAAATCACAACTTTATATAAAAACTTTATCTAATTTAGGTAAAAACTTAGAAATGTCTAAAGCAAGAACAATAAATGAAGATATTGAAATTAAAGAACATCAACAATATGTTGAAGTTAGAAATTTCAAGACTAAAGTTTGAATATCTGTTTCAATTTTAATTGCACTAGCAATTTTATCTGCAATTATGTTAGTTGTTATTTTATTAAGAAAATAGATCATTCTATAAATTTATAAGTAAATATGAAAAGGAATTATTAATATGAAAATATTAAGAAAAAAACTTAAACATATCAAAGTGTTAGCTTCTTCTTTAGGTATTGCTGTTGGTGTACAATTTGTTGCCGCATCAGTTCTTTTACTTAGAAGATTTTGACAAGAAAATAAACTTGCACCATATGACTGAAAAGCAGAATTTAACAAAATTTTAAGAACAAATAGCACAATAACAAAAGATTTAGTTAAAAGATTTGTTAATCGTCCAGAAATTGATGAAATCATTTTGCCACCTAATGTAAAAGAATTAGGAGATGGAGTTTTTAGTAATTTTAAACATGCTAAAATTCTAAAAATTACTAAAGAAACTGGATTGATTGGAAAAGATGCATTTAAAAACATGACTTCTTTAGAAGAAGTTCAAATCCCTGACAAATCACATATTATTGGAACAAATGATTTACCTGATAATGTAAAAATTAAATACGGAAATGAAGAACATACTAAAGCTACTTGAAAAGCCAAATGAAATCAAGAAAACTTAACTTTAGAAGATAGTGTTATTTCACTTTCATATAATGCTTTAAAAGAATGTGACAAAATTAAAACATTAGATACAAATAAAGTTGAACAAATTTCAGCTAATACATTACCTAATGCAAATCTAAAAGAATTAACTTTAAATGATGCAATTAAGCAAGTAATTAAAAAAGAATTATTTAATCCTGATTTTTCAATTGAAAAATTAAATATCGGAAAAGCACTTGATGTTGATGAATTACATAATCAATTAAAACAAATAAAAGAAATTAAACATGTAAAAATACTAGAAACAATTTCAAAAATTGATGATAATGCATTTAAAGACGTTAACATTAAAAGCATCGATCTTGCTTCAACAATTAAAGAAATTGGAAAAAATGCTTTTGAAAATTCAAAGATAACTGAAATTGATCTTAAAAATACTGAAATTATTTCTGAAGATGCATTTAATGCTTCACAATTAAAAAAGGTAACATTTAATTCAACCTTAAAATCAATAAAAAATAGAGCATTTGCAAACTGTGCTTTTGATAATATTAATTTTCCTGACAACATTGATGATATAGCAGATGATGCATTTGCTGAATCATCTATTCTTAATACTTTGTCTATTGGAAAATTATTAGAAAAAGCAAATATTGGTAAAGTTATCTCAAACTTTTCAATGATTTCAAATCTAACAGTTAAAGGAAATATAGAAAAAATTCCTTCAATGTCACTTGCAAACATTAATGTTAATACATTAACTTTAGAAAACGGTATCAAGGAAATTGAAAGAAAAGCTTTTGACAAAGCTACGATTAAACACTTAAAATTTGGGGACACTATTGAAAAAATTTATAAATCAACTAATGACCAAGATGATGATGGAACTTTTTCTAATGTAACTAAAATTGATACTCTAGAAATAGGTAAAGGATTGCAAAATTGTTCTGATTTACATGAATTATTTTTCTATGGAAAAGAAAAGAAATTTGATCGTTTTGTTAATTTAAAATTAACTTCATCAATTGATTCATTAGATAAATCAATATGAAATTCATCAATCGGTTCAACCACAATACGTGTAAAGCAAATCATACTTAACAATAAATTTACTTCATTAGGTAATGAAACATTTAAAAATGTTTTATTCTCAAAAATTAATCTAAATAATATTTTAGACTTGGGTAAACAAAATTTTGTGTCTTGTGATACTTCATTAGATTTAGATTTTAATGAAGCAATGACTAAAATTAGTGATGAAGCATTTATGAACACAAATTGCTTTGATGGTTCAAAAACTTTAAATCTTAAGAATGTCACCGAAATCGGTGAAAAAGCATTCCTAAATTCTTCAATAACAAAAATAGATTTTAACAAAGTTAAAAAAATTGGCGCTAATGCTTTTGAAAATTCAAAACTTTTTGGCGAACTAGATTTTAAAAACGTTGAACAAATTGAAGATGGTGCTTTTAAAAACTGTAAATATTTAACAAAAACAATTAATGGAAATATATCAAAAATAGGTAAACAATCATTTTATGAATGTTCTTTACTAGAATCAGTTAACTTATCAAACCCTGATTTAAAAGAAATAGGTGATGAAGCATTTTATAAATGTAAAAAACTAGAGAACATAAATCTTGAATCAGTTGAAACTTTTGGAACTTCATCATTTGAAGAATGTAAATCATTAGACAATATTAATCTTAAAAATGCAGTTAACATAAAAGCAAGAGCATTTAAAGATTGTGCAGGAATGCAAAATATTGGTGAATTCCAAAGAGAAGTTAGAATTGAAAACCATGCTTTCTATGGAGATATCAATTTACTAAAAGTTAAACTTGAAAAAATAATCGAATTAGGTGAATATTCATTTTATAATTGCACTATTATGAGTGCAGCTGGTAAATTTAATGATGCAATAAAAGAAATACCTAAAAGTTGTTTCTCTGGTTGTTCGTATATTGGTGAACTCGACTTTAATAATGTTGAAATATTGCATGAATGATCATTTACAAACTCAACAGGATTAAAAATTACTAATACAAAAAAATTAAGAAAAATTGATCGTGCCGCTTTATTAAATGCA
Source organism: Metamycoplasma faucium (assembly GCF_045160055.1). GTDB lineage: Bacteria > Bacillota_I > Bacilli_A > Mycoplasmatales > Metamycoplasmataceae > Metamycoplasma > Metamycoplasma faucium. Next base: position 715,260 of record NZ_CP088155.1, read on the forward strand.
TGCAAAAAAGATGAAATTGAAACTTTTGATACTGATAGTCTTGAAGAAATTGGTGAAGATGGTTGCGGTTTTATGAATGTTAGAAAATTAAATTTAAAAAATCTTAAAAAGATCGACAGAGGAGCTTTCCGAGCATCCTCTTTAGAAGAAGTTGAAGATTTTGAAAAATCAGCAATTAAAGAAATACCTGAAAATTGCTTTGCGTTTGCTGGAAAATTAAGAAGTATTAATCTATCAAATGTTGAAAGCATTAAACAAAGAGCGTTTGCTGAAAATGAAAAATTAGAAAATGTTGATCTTTCAAAAGTTAAAAAATTAGGTTTAGAAGCATTTATTAAAGCAAAAAAAATAAAAAAAGTAGATCTTTCTTCATTAGACCAAGACTCGATTTATTCTAGAACATTTCAATCTTGCGAGCTTTTAAAAGAAGTTATTTTACCAAATAAAGTAAACAATATTGATCCTGAAGCTTTTTCTTCTTGTTCTACTCTAGAAAAAATTAATTTAGAAAATATTAGTACAATAGCAAGACAAGCATTTTATAGTAACGTATTGTTGAAAAAAATAAATTTACAATCTATTCAAAGTTTAGGCAGAGAAGCATTTGCTAATGATGAAAATCTTTCAGAAGTAACTTTAGGCGATAGATTAACTTCAATTGGTGAAAGCGCTTTTGAAAGTACTACATCATTAAAAACAATTGATTTGAAAAATGTTAAATTAATTGATAAAAAAGCATTTAAAGATTCTGGTCTTGAAACAATTGATTTTAAAAATGTTTTAACAATAGGAGAAAATGCATTTGAAAATGTTAATTTCAAACAATTAGATACATTGAAATTCAATAATAAAACTACTATTAAAACAGAAGCATTTAAAAATGTTAAATTTAAAGCTAATGCTAAAATTGACTTTACCAATAAAAATTCAACTATTGGTGAAAAATCATTTTACGGTATTAAAAATGTTGAAAGTATTCTTAATGGAAATCAAGTTACAAGTGTTGGCAACAAAGCTTTTGCTAAATCTGCATTATCAGGCAAAGGTCTTACAAAAGAAAACACTTTCCCTAATGCTACCGAATTTGGTAATGATGTGTTTGCTGCATAATATTCTTAAAAAAAATATAAACTCTCTCCATGCCTGGAGGGATTTTTTAAACCTTTTAATATAATTATTTTATATATTTATATATAAAATAGCTACATTGTAATATCAAGTGCAACACTATGAGATAATTTATAGAGTTGCATTTTTATATAAAAAAAGAGCAACCATTTTGCTTCAGAAGGCGGTTACTCATGATTAATAATTATAATCATTTAAATTATACCAATAGAATTCTAATAAAAGAATATTTAAGTAAAAATTACTCAATTAGGAAAATATCTAAAGAAATTAAAAAAAGTCCTTCAACAATATCACGAGAAATCAAAAGGAATTTTGATTGCTTTAATTTAGAATACAATCCTGAAATAGCTGATAAAAAAGCTATGACTAGGCATAAACACAAGTTTTATTTTTGAGATCGTCATATATATGAAAAATATGAAGATTTTACCAATCAATTTGTAGCATTATATGATGGTAAAAAATGAATGGTTGAAAATACTTATTTTTATATTAAAAATAATTTTAATTACCCTATCCCTTCGCTTAAAACAATTTTTAATTGGATAAATTCAGGAAAATGGGCTATACAACGGAAAGAATTATTGCGAAGATATTATAAAAAGGGCGGAAAAAGAGCAAATACAAATATAATTGATAGACTAGTTGGCGCTAAATATGTAAAGCCAATTTGAACTCGTCCACAAGAAATTAATGATAGATCTGAGTTTGGTCATTGAGAATTAGATCTTATTTGTGGCAGAAATGTTCGTGGGGCATATCATATCATTACATTTGTTGAACGAAAAACTAGATTTTGCTATACAGCAATGATAAAGGGAAAACATCCAGATAATTTAAATAGAATTCTTTCTAAACTTATAGGTTCCAACAATATTCCTGTTAGATCAATTACAACTGATAATGGATTTGAATTTAGAAAATTAGGGTTATTAGCTTATAAATTTGATATATGCATATATTTTACAGACAAATATGCATCTTGGCAAAAGGGAAGCAATGAAAATTGAAACGGTTTATTTAGAAGATATTTTCCTAAAGGAACTAATTTTGATGAAATTGATCCTGAATACATTAAAGAAGTAACATTAGAAATTAATTATAAACGTAGAAAAATATTGAACTGAAATTCTTCATTAGAATATTACAAGGAAAATTTAATTGAAACTTACAATAAGATTTTTGAATAATTATTAATATTTAATTTAAAAACACTATGTGTTTATTTTTAACATATTTTTTTACTTTTTTTAATACATGAATTTTTGAAAAAAGATAAAATAAAATATGAAGCACATAGTGTTGCACTTCATATTACTTTCTAGCTTTTATATATTTATATATAAAATAAGAAATTAACAATCAAAAAAAATACTAATTTTAGAGTTTAAAAATGTATAAACGGAAACAGACTCGCAATATAGTTGTTTTTTTTTTTTTTTTAAAATAGAATTATATTTTTACAATAGATTTAATGTTGTCTTTCTTAAATGACAATATAAAAAATTATTAAACATTATTAATTATTTAAAAGGAAAAAATATTATGTTAGAACAAACAAGAAAATTTTATATTATGGAACGTACTGATAACAATGGTGCGTTAACATTTTATTTAAATGAAGTAGGAGAATCAAAAAATGCTGAACAATTCAAAGACTTCAAAAATGCACTACAAAAATTTGTTGATAGTTTAAAAGATTATACCGGAAAAGCATTAGTATATTTTCATGCAAATTGAACATATAAAGGTTTTGCAACTATTGAACAAGCTAAAAAAATAATAGAAACATTAACTGCTAATAATGTTGAAAATAAAAATGCAATTGAATATATAGTTACAAATAAATTAATTTCGCCTTTAGCTACAAATAAAGATGGTAAAAAAGTTATTGATTCAACAATGGTTATGGCTCAAATTGAATTTGATTTAGAAAGAAAAGCAAAAGACGTAATTTTTAAATTAGCAAATCCTAAAGCCACTGTCGAAAATATTGTTATTGAAGATATTACAACTGAAGAAATGAAAAATTATACAGTTGACATTGTTAAATTAGAACGTAACTTCGATTCAATTGATGTTTCTTATAATTTAATTCATGATAAATATAAATCACAACTTTATATAAAAACTTTATCTAATTTAGGTAAAAACTTAGAAATATCTAAAGCAAGAACAATAAATGAAGATATCGAAATTAAAGAACATCAACAATATGTTGAAGTTAGAAATTTCAAAACTAAAGTTTGAATATCTGTTTCAATTTTAATTGCACTAGCAATTTTATCTGCAATTATGTTAGTTGTTATTTTATTAAGAAAATAGATCATTATATAAATTTATAAGTAAATATGAAAAGGAATTATTAATATGAAAATATTAAGAAAAAAACTTAAACATATCAAAGTGTTAGCTTCTTCTTTAGGTATTGCTGTTGGTGTACAATTTGTTGCTGCATCAGTGCTTTTACTTAGAAGATTTTGACAAGAAAATAAACTTGCACCATATGACTGAAAAGCAGAATTTAACAAAATTTTAAGAACAAATAGCACAATAACAAAAGATTTAGTTAAAAGATTTGTTAATCGCCCAGAAATTGATGAAATCATCTTACCTCCTAATGTAAAAGAATTAGGAGATGGAGTTTTTAGTAATTTTAAACATGCTAAAATTCTAAAAATCACTAAAGAAACTGGATTAATTGGAAAAGATGCATTTAAAAACATGACTTCTTTAGAAGAAGTTCAAATCCCTGACAAATCACATATTATTGGAACACAAGATTTACCTGATAATATAAAAATTAAATATGGAAATGAAGAACATACTAAAGCTACTTGAAAAGCTAAATGAAATCAAGAAAACCTAACTTTAGAAGATAGTGTTATTTCACTTTCTTATAATGCTTTAAAAGAATGTGACAAAATTAAAACATTAGACACAAATAAAGTTGAACAAATTTCAGCTAATACATTACCTAATGCAAATCTAAAAGAATTAACTTTAAATGATGCTATTAAACAAGTAATCAAAAAAGAATTATTTAATCCTGATTTTTCAATTGAAAAATTAAATATCGGAAAAGCACTTTATGTTGATGAATTACATAACCAATTAAAACAAATAAAAGAAATTAAACATGTAAAAATACTAGAAACAATTTCAAAAATTGATGATAATGCATTTAAAGACGTTAACATTAAAAGCATTGATCTTGCTTCAACAATTAAAGAAATTGGAAAAAATGCTTTTGAAAATTCAAAGATAACTGAAATTGATCTTAAAAATACTGAAATTATTTCTGAAGATGCATTTAATGCTTCACAATTAAAAAAGGTAACATTTAACCCAACCTTAAAATCAATAAAAAATAGAGCATTTGCAAACTGTGCTTTTGATAATATTAATTTTCCAGACAACATTGATGATATAGCAGATGATGCATTTGCTGAATCATCTATTCTTAATACTTTGTCTATTGGAAAATTACTAGAAAAAGCAAATATTGGTAAAGTTATTTCAAACTTTTCAATGATTTCAAATCTAACAGTTAAAGGAAATATAGAAAAAATTCCTTCAATGTCGCTTGCAAACATTAATGTTAATACTTTAACATTAGAAAATGGTATCAAGGAGATTGAAAGAAAAGCTTTTGACAAAGCTACAATTAAACACTTAAAATTTGGAGACACTATTGAAAAAATTTATAAATCAACTAGTGACAAAGATGATGATGGAACTTTTTCTAATGTAACTAAAATTGATACTTTAGAAATAGGTAAAGGATTGCAAAATTGTTCTGATTTACATGAATTATTTTTCTATGGAAAAGAAAAGAAATTTGATCGTTTTGTTAACTTAAAATTAACTTCATCAATTGATTCATTAGATAAATCAATATGAAATCCATCAATAGGTTCAACCACAATACGTGTAAAACAAATCATACTTGACAATAAATTTACTTCATTAGGTAACGAAACATTTAAAAATGTTTTATTTTCAAAGATTAATCTAAATAATATTTTAGATTTGGGTAAACAAAATTTTGTATCTTGTGATACTTCATTAGATTTAGATTTTAATGAAGCAATGACTAAAATTAGCGATGAAGCATTTATGAACACTAAATGCTTTGATGCTTCAAAAACTTTAAATCTTAAAAATGTCACCGAGATTGGTGAAAAAGCATTTCTAAATTCTTCAATAACAAAAATAGATTTAAACAAAGTTACAAAAATTGATAAAGAAGCATTTGCTAACTCAGAACTTTTTGGTGAGTTGGACTTTAAACAAGTTGAAACAATTGAAGATAGTGCATTTAGTAATTGCAACCATTTAATAAAAGGAATAAATGGAAATATATCTAAGATAGGAAACAAAGCATTTTATCAATGTTCATTATTAGAATCTATAAATTTATCAAACTCTGATTTAAAAGAAATAGGTGATCAAGCATTTTATCAATGTAAAGAACTAAAGAATATAAATCTTGAAATGGTCGAAACTTTCGGAACTTCATCATTTGAAGAATGTAAATCATTAGATAATATTAATTTCAAAAATGCAGTTAACATAAAAGCAAAAGCTTTTAGAGAATGTAAAGGATTACAAAATGTTGTCGAATTTAGTAAAGATGTATCTATTGGAGATTATGCCTTTGCAAATGATATAAACTTACACAAAATTAAACTTGAAAGAATTATTAGCCTTGGAATATCATCATTCTATAATTGTTCAACTACATCTATAGAGGGAAAATTTAATGATGCAATTACAGAAATTCCAGATAATTGTTTTGCTGGTTGTTCTTATTTAAAAGAAATTGATTTTAATAATGTTGAAAAAATTGGTAAATATGCTTTTGCGAATAATTCAAGATTAAAAATTAAGAATACTAAAAAGCTAAGAATATTAGATGATCAAGCATTTAGAAATGCTTGCACAAAAGAAACCATTGACACTTTTGATACGGATAGTCTTGAAGAAATTGGAAATTTTGCATTGCTTAATGTAAGAGTTAAAAAACTTAATTTAGGCAATCTTAAGAAAATTGGTAAAAATGCATTCCAAAATTCATGAATAGAAGAAATTGAAGACTTTGAAAAATCTTCGATAAGAGAAATACCTGAAAGTTGTTTTGATGGATGCTTACGTTTAGAAAGTATAAATTTATCTAATATCGAAATTATAAGAACTAAGGCATTTAAAAGAGCTGAAAACTTAAAAGAAGCTAATCTTTCTAATGTAAAAACACTTGAAAGTATCGCATTTCAAAATGCAAAGCAACTAAAAAAAGTGGATCTTTCTTCATTAACACAAAGTCGTATTGAATATGGAACATTTTCAAATTGTACAACATTAGAAGAAGTGATATTGCCTACAACTATAAAGGATATTCAACCTGCAGCTTTTTCTGAATGTGTTCAACTTAACAAAATTAATTTAGAAAAAGTTGAAAAAATAAATAGCCAAGCATTTTATAATAATGTTTTATTAAAAAAAGTGGATCTATCATCTACAAAAGAAATAAAATCTGCAGCCTTTTCAAATGCTAAAAATTTAGAAGAAGTAAAATTAAGCAACGATCTTAGATATATTGATGAAAGAGCATTTGAGTATACTCAGAAACTAAAGCAAATAGATCTTAAAAACGTTAAAACAATTAATAATAGAGCTTTCAAAAATTCAGGGCTTGAAACAATTGATCTTAAATATGTAACTAAAATTAGTGAAAATGCTTTTGAAAATGTTAAATTCACTAAATTATCTTCATTAAAATTTAATAATGAAATAAGTATTGGAAAACAAGCATTCAAAAATGTTGAATTCAATTCTAATGCAGAAATTGATTTTAATAATAAACCATCAACAATTGGTGAAGAAGCATTTTATGGTATTAAAAATGTTGAGCAAATCAAAAATGGAAACCAAGTTAAGAGCGTAGGAAACAAGGCGTTTGCTAAATCATCATTATCAGGCAAAGGTCTTACAAAAGAAAACACTTTCCCTAATGCTGGCGAATTTGGCGAAGATGTATTTGCTTCTTAAATATTAAATTTAATTCATCTCTCTATATTAATAGAGAGATTTTTTATTTGATTTTTTAAGTAATGACAAAAATAATAAAAAGCTAGATATAAATATCTAGACCTCCATTAATTAAATTCATCTTTTTTAGTAACTATTTTTATTTCATTTTTGTCAATAATAACTGGAATATTATCATTTGACTTAATTTTATTATCAATAATCAAAGAAGCTAATTTACTTTCAAGATTATTTTGAATATATCTTCTTATTGGTCTTGCTCCAAATGCTTCATCATAAGCATTTTTAGCAATAAAGGAAATAACTTCATCGTCAACATTTATAGTTATGTTTTGATTTGTAAACAATCTTAATTTTAATTTATTAATTTCTAATAATACAATTTGTTCAATTACTTTTTTATCTAATGAGTTAAACTTAATAACTTCATCAATACGATTAACAAATTCAGGTTTCAATTGATTATTTAATAATAATTTCTTTAATTCCTTAATTTGTTCATCTTGAGCATTTTTAGGTAAAGTTTCATCATCAGTTGCACCAATATTTGAAGTCATAATAATAATTGTATTTCTAAAATTAATTATTCTTCCTCTAGAATCAGTTAATGCACCATTATCCATTATTTGCAATAATAAGTTTAATACATCAATGTTTGCTTTTTCAATTTCATCAAATAAGACTATTGAATATGGATTTTGTCTAACTTTTTCAGTTAATTGTCCACCTTTTTCGTATCCAATGTATCCCGGAGGCGAACCAATTAATTTAGAAACAGAATGTTTTTCCATATATTCAGACATATCAAGTCTAATAATTCTATTTTCATCATCAAATAAATTTTCAGCTAAAGCTTTTGCAAGTTCTGTTTTACCAACACCAGTTGGACCTAAGAATAAAAACGAACCGATTGGACGATTAGGATCATTAATATTAGCTTTTGCCCTTCTAATTGTTTCAGAAACTAATTTTATTGCTTCATCTTGCCCTTTAACACGTTTTGATAAAGATTTTTCTAAATTCATTAATTTTTCTTTTTGTGCTTCAAGTAATTTTGAAACTGGTATTTTTGTTCAACGACTTACTATTGTAGCAACTTCTTCGGCATCAACTAATTCTTTAATTAAACGATGTTTTTTATTATTAATTTTATTTTCATAAAATTTCAAGGTTTTTTGTAATTCAGGAATTAATACATACATAATTTTAGATGCTTCAACATATTTTCCTTCAGATTGCAATATTGGAAGCTTTGATTTTAATTGTTCAATATTTTGCTTTGTTGATGAAAGTTTTTGAATATCTTCTTTTTCTTCATCTCAATTAGCTTTTAACAATTTTTCTTTTTCTTTTAACACACTTAATTCTTTATCAATTGTAGCAATTCGGTCTTGATTTTTCTTAGTTTCTTTTTCATTTTTTAAAGCAACTTTTTCAATTTCAAGACGTGCTATGTTTTGTTGAACTTTTTGCAATTCTTCAGGCAAATAATTCATTTCAGTTTTAATATTCGCAGCAGCTTCATCAATTAAATCAATAGCTTTATCAGGTAAAAATCGATCTGAAATATATCTAGCTGATAAATTTGCTGCAGCAACTAATGCTTCATCTTCAATCTTAACTTCATGATATGTTTCATATCTTTCTTTGATACCACGTAAAATAGTGATTGTGTCATCTATTGATGGTTCTTCAATCATAACTTTTTGCATCCTACGTTCAAGAGCTGGATCTTTTTCAATTTTTTCACGATATTCATCTAATGTAGTCGCACCAATTAGATGCAATTGGCCTCTAGCCATCATAGGTTTTAAAATATTTGCAGCATCCATTGATCCTTCATTAGTAGATCCCGCTCCTACGATCATATGAATTTCATCAATAAATAAAATTATATTGCCGTTAGATACTTCAACTTTTTTTAATACAGCTTTTATTCTTTCCTCAAATTGGCCTCTAAATTGTGTTCCTGCAATCATAGAAGCCATATCCAGTTCGATAATGTCTTTGCCTTTTAAGTCTTCAGGAACTTCGTTTTCAACAATTTTTCTCGCAAGTCCTTCAACAATAGCTGTTTTACCAACTCCAGGTTCGCCAACTAAAACTGGGTTATTTTTAGTTTTTCGACTTAATATTCTTATTAATGATCTAATTTCATCATCACGATTAATAACTGGTTCTAGTTTATTTTGCATTGCTAAATCAGTTAAATTTCTTCCATATTCTTTAAGTGGATCTTTATTTGATTCGTTTGGTGTGAATGAAAATTCCATATTTTTACCTCCTAATTTACCAATTTATATATAATTTTAGCACTCTTTTACTTTGAGTGCTAAAAAAATACATATTTTGTTTAATTATTTATAATTATTTATTAACTAATTATCAAAAACTAAGCAAAGGAGATATATATGAATACCGAACAAAATTATCAAAAAATTAATATTAAAAAAATATTATTGGCAACTGCAATATTAACTATTATTGGTTTATGCTTTTCAATTGCTTCAACTTTATTTTTTTCGTTAGCACCAAAATATTATAAAAATTTCAGTTATCCATCTGGAGGTTTAGGTCTTACTACTTTTATATTATTAATTATTTCAATTGCAAAATTAAAAAATGTTGATGAAGTTAAAAAAGAAAGAAAAATAATATTAACATTTTTTATTTTAAATATATTTTCATCGTTTTCAATTGCATTTTTAATGGTTTTTTTAGAACTGATACCAAAAATACAAGGCAATTTTTTCCAATTGGCAGGAATGGGATTAATTAGTGCAACCATAAGAATTGCTGCATCAGTAATATTAGTTTTATTTAACATTGTTATTATTATATTTTTATTTATTGCTTGAAAAAAGATTGATGAAAATACATCAATAATGAATGAAATAAATAATAACCATGATATGAACCCAAAAAATACTAATTCATTTAACAACGGTATGCCTCCAAAAGGTGAATCGAAATTTAATGTTTCATATGATGAATCTAAAAACGATAAAGATATTTCAAACAAAGATTAATAGTTAAATAAATTTAGCATGATTAAAGACTAGTAATATTAATTTACTAGTTTTTTATTACTAATTTTTGATTTATTAATTTTGAACCTTATTAAACAATCTTAAAAATGCTTAAACATATTTTAACAAAGCTAAAATTTTTATAATTATTGAATTATCTTGATTAGTAGTTTTTAATATCTTTTTCATGAAATGATTCTAATCTTGTTAGTCTTGTTTCTACAGAATCTAATCTGTTTTCGACAGAGGTTAATCTATTTTCAATAGAATCTAAGCGCTTAGAAAATAATTCGTTAAACTTCTTTTGTTCTGCAAATTGCTCAATCACAAATGTCTTAAAGTTATTAAGTTCAATATTAATTTTACTAATTGCTGTTAAAACTGTTTCTTGAAATTCACTTTGTTTCATCGACTTACCTTTATTTTCTTTAGTGATTTTATCATCCTCATTAAATGTATAAATCACATGTTTAATTTTCGAATTTTCTTTATCTTGTTCTAAATGGAATTTTACATCATTATAAGAATTATAAGATTTATTTAATGATAATCACGTTTTTAAATCAATTTCATTTTCAAGAATTATTATTGTCTTTTTTAATTTCATTTTGTTTTTCCTCCTTTTTATTTTAATGTGTGATTATGTCTACATTCTAATATAAGAAAAATGAAAAAATTGAAAATTGGTAAAACTTTGTGAAAACTTTGTGAAAACTTTGGAAAATTTAATAAAAAAATCCATAATTTTGTAATTATGAATAATTTTTAGTTAGTCATTTTTATAACATTAATTAGTCAAGAGGCTTATTTGTGATATTCAATATTATTTTTAATTGTAAAAGATCGATAAATTTGTTCAACAAGCATAACTCTAAACAATTGATGAGGAAACGTTAAATCAGAAAATGATATTTTATTTATAAAGCATCTTTCATCTACTCCATTTGAACCACCGATTATAAAGGTTATATTATCCTCATCTATTAGATTTGAAAATTGAATACTATTGACTTTTTTACCTGATAAAGATAAATAATAAACTTTAGAATTTTTAGGTATTTTTTCCAATATCAATTTAGTTTCTTTTTCAATTTTTAAATCAATATTAGGATTTTTTATTTCTTTAATTTGTATCAAATTAATTGATGCAAAAAAAGAAATTTTTTTTAAGTATGAATCATATATGTTTTGGTATTCCTTAGTAAGTGAACCAATTGCAATAATATTTAATTTCATTAATTCTTCCTATTATTTAATCAATAAATTAACATTTGAATATCGGCAGGATTTATACCACTAATACGTGAAGCTTGTCCAATTGTACTTGGTTTGATTTTGTTTAATTTTTCACGCGCTTCGATAGCTAAATTATCAACTTTTGAATAATCAATGTCATATGACAATTTCAATTTTTCAAGTTTATTCATTTTTTCAGCCATTGATTCTTGTTTCTTCAAATAACCAAAAAGTCTGACTTGAATTGTTATTTCATTAACGTATGGATATTCATCCCCTAAAACATCTTCTGGTTTTACTTCTGGGTTTGCTAGAAGTTTAAGTTTGGAAATCCCATTCAGAGAATTGTATTTAATGCCTAACTCCGAAGTAGCTGAAACAAATTCATTTTTTAGTTTTTTTATAGTGTTTTGAATGAATTCATACTTATTTTTTATATTTTCATATTTTTCTCTAGAAATCATTTTATTTTTATATGCATATTTACTTAAACGCTCATCAACATTATCATTACGCAATAATAATCTATATTCAGCACGTGATGTTAACATCCTATAAGGTTCATTTGTTCCTTTTGTAACTATATCATCAATCAAAACGCCAATATAGGCATCATTTCTTGCAATTTCCATAGCTTGCTTTCGGTCAAGTTTATTTGCTGCATTTATACCTGCAACTAATCCTTGAGCAGCAGCTTCTTCATACCCAGAAGTTCCGTTAGGTTGCCCTGCGGAATAAAAGTTTTTTAAAATTTTTGATTCTAACGTTTTATATAGCATTAATGGATTAATTGCATCATATTCAATAGCGTATCCATATTTTTGAACTCTTGCGTTTTCAAGGCCAGGAATTGTTTTAATCATCATATCTTGAATGTCTTCAGGCATAGAAGTTGACAAACCATTAATATACATAATATCGCCCTTAGAAGTTTCAGGTTCAAAAAAGATGTGATGTGATATTTTATCAGGAAAACGAGCTATTTTATCTTCAAAACTTGGGCAATATCTAGGGCCTATTCCAATAATTAATCCCGAGTATAATGAACTTTTTTTCAAATTTTCTTGAACAATTTTTTTAGTTTCTTCAGTTGAATGTGTTAAATAACAACAAGTTTGTGAATCAAGCTTTTTACCTGACCAAGATGAAAAATTAAGCTCATTAGGTTCTAAAATTTCACATTCAACTTTTGAAAAATCAATGCTATCAGTAAAAATTCGACATGGAGTTCCGGTTTTCAGACGCATGATTTCAAAACCATATTTTTTTAGATTATTAGATAATTCTGAACTTCTTTTTTCACCATCTGGCCCATCATATTTAATGTTTTCCCCTCTTAAAATCCGAGAGTTCATATATACACCAGTAGTCATAATAGTAACTTTAGAAGTTAAGCTTCCATTATTTTTAGTTTTAACACCAAGGCATTTTTGATTCTTAACAATTAAATCAATTACTTCATCTTCGATTAAAGTGATATTTTTTTGTTTTTTAATATCCTCTAAAATTATTTTACAATATTTATCTTTATCAATTTGAGCACGTAAAGATCAAACAGCTGCGCCCTTTGAAGAATTTAACATCTTAATTTGAATCATTGCATTATCAGCAAAATATCCTTGCATACCACCCAATGCATCAATTTCACGGGTTATTATTCCTTTAGCAGAACCTCCAATTGATGGATTACAAGGCAGCATTGCTAAACGATTTAAATTAAGACTTATTAATGCAACATGAAAATTACGCTTTGCCAAAGCGTAAGTTGCTTCTATACCAGCATGTCCACCGCCAATAACGATGGCATCAAAATTATTAGTCATTTTAATTACTTAATTTCTTTTAGAATTTTTTCAATTCTATTTGCATTAGGTTCAACTGTATCAATTATAAATTCAAGTTCAGGTAATTTTTTATAATTTCAATTACGAGCAACAACTGAACGAATAAAAGGGGTCATCTTTGTTATTTTTTCAAAATATCTATCTTTGTCTTTAAAAAAAGTTACATATATTTTTGCATATGATCCATCTTTTGATAAGATTAAATCATTTAACGCAACATTAGTTACATTAAAATCTTGTAATTCATAAAAACTTTCACCAATTAGTTTTTGCAATAAACTTGCTTTTCTACCATGCATTATACTATTCATCATTTTTAATTACATCCTCATAAAATTTTAATTCATCATCTACTTCAATTTTATCAAAGTCTTTAATATGTGTTCCAAAATCAAAGCCTTTTTCTACTATTTTAACATCGTTTTTTTCTCTTTTTAAGGAATTAATTGTTCCTTTAAAGATCATTTTATTTTTCCGGTAAACTTCTACTTTAGAAAATTCTTTACAAATACCTTGCATTTGTTTACATCCAGCAATAGTTCCAACTTTTGAGTAATAAAATAATTGAATAACTATAGCTTCTCCGATTAATTTTTCTTCATATACTGGTTCTTTTAGTGTTTTAATAAGTAAAGATAATTCTTCAATTATTTTATAAATAATATTATGTTTAATTATTTTGACATTTTTAGATTCAGCCATTTTCTTAACATCTGAATTTAATCCTTCATTATTAAATGCATAAATTCTTGCATTAGAAGCTTCTGCTAAAATAATATCAGCTTTATTAATTTCTCCAGCACCAGATCTAATTACATTAATTATTACTTCGTCATTTTTAATTTTGGAAATACTATTTTTAATCGCTTCAGCAGTACCTTGAACATCTGTTTTAATAATGATGTTGATTGTTTTAATTCCATCTTTAACAATAATCGAGTTTTTCTCACTTAATTCTTTTTGTTTATCAAGATATTGTTTTTCTTCAGCCATTTTTTTAGCAAATTTTTCATCACTTAAAACAATAAATTTATCTCCTGCTAAAGGGTTTTTATTTAAACCTGTAATAATACATGGCATACCAGGAAATGCTTTGTCAAGTGGTTTTCCTTCAACTGTAGTTAAACTTCTAATATTTCCATATTGACCACCAGCAACAATAAAATCACGCGGGTACAATGTTCCATTTTGTACAATAACAGTTGAAACAACTCCTTTGCCACGATCAAGTTTAGATTCAATAATCGTACCAATTGGATCACGATTCAAATTTGCTTTTAAATCTAGGAGATCAGCTTGAAGGAAAATTGCTTCGAGCAATTGATCAATATTTTTGTTTTTAATAGCGGACCCATAAACAAATTGAATGTCTCCGCCTCATTCTTCACATACAATATTATGTTCAGATAATTGACTTTTGACTTTTTCTAGATCAACATTAGGTTTGTCTATTTTATTAACAAAAACAATAATTGGAACATTAGCAGCTTTAGCATGGTCTATAGCCTCAATAGTTTGGGGTTTAACTCCATCATCAGCGGCAACGACAATAATTACGATATCAGTAACTTTTGCTCCACGTGAACGCATTTCTGTAAATGCTTCATGACCCGGGGTATCTAAAAATGTAATACGACGATCTTTAAATTTAACTTGATATGCACCAGTATGTTGTGTGATGCCTCCAAATTCGGTGTCTAAAACATTTGACTTTCGAATTTGGTCAATTAGTGTAGTTTTACCATGATCAACATGTCCCATAATAGTAACAATTGGAGGACGCGATACTAAATCATTTGGATCATCAATTATTTCAAGTTTATCTAAAATGTTTTGCGCATCAACTACATCTTCTTTTTTAAAATCTAAGTTAAATTCAAGACATAATTCTGCAATTTCTTCTTCATTTAATGAAGAATTAATATTTTTCATTACACCTTTTTTGAAAAATATTGTAAGAATCGAAGCGGCATTAACATTAATTTTTTTTGAAAAATCAGATATAGTTAAAGGACCGTGAAAAACAAAAACTCCATTAACAAGTTTAGTTTCAGCTGTTGCTAAATGCTTTTTAATATTTCCTACATTTGATTGTCTTTTATTTTGTTTTTTATCCATATATTCACCTCATTTCTAATTTCTTCATATTGTTCTTGGCTTATATTTTGTTTAAATGATTTATTTAACAATTTACGTTTAAATAAAATATCTAATTGGCTTATATTGTTTAAACAATATGCACCGCGTCCTTTTGCTTTATTGTCAGGGTCAAATGTTATTTTTCCATCTTTTGATTTAGCAAACCTAATCATTTTAGATATAGAATAAATTTGTCCATCAACAATTGATTTTCTTTCAATAATTTTATTCTCAATCTTCATCACTAATATCACTTAAATCAATATCAGATAATAAATCATCATCTTGTTTGAAATCTTTCATTTGTGTTTTTGCAATTTTGTCATAATCTTCTTTATCTTTTTTGGTTATATGACTTGAATAAATTGCATCATCTTTGACTTGATTACTATCACTATTAAACTCTTCTTTAACTTTTTTAAGCGTTTCTTCTATATCATCATCAAATGAATTTTTGCTTCCTAATATTTGTTCTTCAAAACTATTAGCTTGAACTTGAGAACGCAATTCAGCTATTTCTGATGCAAATTCGTTTAAATCTAATTGATTATCAAACGAATTTTGATAATTGTTTCTAGGACGAACTTGTCTTTTGAAATTAGATTGTAACCTTTTACCTTCATTCAATTGAGCAATTTGATCTAAAGTTATATTGCCATTCGCAAAGTTATAATTAATATTTCTTGCATCAGCTTGACTTTGGCTAATTATATCTAATCTTGCCTTAGTAAGTTCAGAAGCTAGCATAACATTATGTCCTTTTTTACCAATTGCTAATGTGTTATGAGCATCCGGAACAACAACAGTAAATGAAACAATTTTTGGTGATTTAGTTTTATCTTGAATAATATCAATTACTTTTGCTGGGCTTAATGTATTAATGATTAAATCTTTAATATCATCTGTATATTGAATAACATCTATTTTTTCGCCCTTTAATTCATTTGAGATTATATTAATTCTTTCGGCATTTCTACCTATAATTGAACCAACTTCTTCCATGTTTTCAGGGGCTTTTTCTGATTTTTTAATTAAAACCTTAGCTCTTTCTCCGGCGATTCTTGCAATATTAACAATTTCAATAAACCCATTTTTTATTTCAGGAATTTCTCTTTCAAATAGAGTTTTAATGATTTTATCATCTACATTTGAAAGTAATAATTGAGCTTGTTTTGAATCCTCTAAAGTCTTTTCAATACAAACATCAATAACTTGTAGTGGTGTTAGCTCATTTAAAAACTTCTTACTTATTGAACTATTTGGCATAAATCCTGATACATTAGGATCATCAATTAATTCAAATAGCAATCCATTTTTTTGAATAGCTACAATTTTAGCCTTAACAATATCTCCAACTTTTTGGTTATATTTTTCAAGAATCAAATTCTTTTCATATTGATTTAGAAGTGTTTTGAAATTAGCTAAAATACGATCGTAATCTTTTTTAGTGAAATCATCAAAATCAATTTCTTCTGATAATTCATCACCAATTTGAATATTTTTATCTCTTTCTTGAGCTAATTTTAAAGGAATTTCAATACATCTTTTTAGTTGTTCTTCTTCAATTTCATTTTTAGGATTTTCAACAACTTGTTTTGAATGATTAATAATTTTAAATACATGTTGAGCTTCATTAAATTCATATTCAATATTAGCTTCTTCATCATATTCTTCTAATATTAGTTTAGTAATTGACTGTTTAAAATATTCAATAACAACTGATTTATCAATTGCTTTAATTGCAGCTAAATTGTTTAGAGCAATTAAAAAGGCTTCTATTTTTGCAACATTTTTATTCTTTTCCAAAATTTACTCCTTTATATAAAAAGGCTAGCAACACGCTAACCTTTTGGTATATTTTCATAAATTATAACATAATAATTTTTTGTACATATTAACTTGGTTTATATTCTAATAATATTTTTGTTTCTGTGTTTTCTCCATAATATCATTTTATTGTAAAAACACTGCTTTTTTCTTTGTTAAAATATAAATCAAAAGAAAACTTAAATCCTAATATCGTTTTTTCTTCCTTATTATAATAGTAAACTTTTCCGGAATGATGAATCATTTTTTCCTTTAAATTACCATATCATGCATAATATGATATATTTCTATATTTTTGCTCATCCTTATCTAAATTTTTTATTGAATAAATATTTAATAATTCATTTTTTAATTTTTCATTGAATGTTTTATATTTTTCAAACATAGATATAGGAATTAACATTATTCCATAAATATATTCACTAGTTTTTTTATTTTTAACTTTATAAAGTTTTGTAAATAAATACTTATTTTCATCATATTTTTTAGCTTTTATATCACTTAATTTACCAGTATGAAATAAAATGTTATTTTTCATTTTAGGAACAATTGTATTTATTTCTTTAATTGAAAAAACACCATAATTATTTTCAATTAATTTTCAATAATTTTTTTTATTAACACATGATATTAAATTAAATGAAGAAAAAACAGGAACAGTTAATGCAAAAACTATAAATATTAATCTTTTCATTATTTATTAAAATCAACTCCTGATATGTATTTACCATTATGATAGAAATATTCTTTTGGTTTTTTATCATTACCCGTTTTTGAAACTCCAAGTAAAAATAATTGTCCTGACAAACTTGAAGAAACTAAAACTTGACTATTTTCTTCCCATCCGTAGTGACATAATAATTTATTACCATTGTCCGTATACCCATAGGCTATAATAGCATGACTTATATATTCATGTGTTTCAGGATCGGGAATAGTTAGACCAAATATCATACATGGTTTACCATCATTTATTCATTTTCATGGCTTGATTCATCCTGCTGATCTTCTATGAAAAGTTACATTAGGTTTTTTATCATACCTATCCCCATATTCATGGATAAAATACTCAGCAACTTGTCGTAAATATAAACCAGTTGTTTTTATTGCGCCTTTACCGTATTTTTGCCACAAATCCTTAACTAAATCAGTTGATATTTCTGGAATCACTGGATATTTGTTAATTCATTCAGGATAATCTTTGTATCATCTTTTCTCTTGTCTCTTTAATATATATGTTTTAATTTGTTGATCACTAAATACATCATTTGAGTAGAAAAATTCTGCATATTGTAATAGCATTGCTAATGCTACATAATGACATAACCCCGTAACTTTTTTAGGATCCTTAGTAAAACCCAATCTTATATCATCAGTATACCCAAATTCTTCATCATATATTGCACTTCTAAATCACCAAGCATAAGGAATTTCTTTATCAACTTTCAAATAACCATTTTTATAAGGCCTATGTGTATCAGGAGGGTTTTTCTTTTTAAATAAAGTAATATTATTTTCTTCATTATTTTTTTTAAAATTCCGTAATTTTTTATATTCTTTATTTAGATAAACATTGTTTAAATTATCATTAATTGAATAATATTTTTTATTTAGAACATTTAAAATGGTATTACTAGTTTTATTTACTTTTTTTAAGTTAAATGTTTTAATATTATTAACATTAATATTCCTAACTTTTAAAGTTTTAAAATCTAAATTTAATTTTTGTGATTTTCTATATTTTTCTAAATTATCTGAATTAATGAAAGGATTTATTATTACACTTTCGTTATTAATAAGTGAAATTATCGTTAATCCATATGGATTAAATTCAACATATAAATATGGGTTATTAAATCCATCATAAACTATTCTTCATGATTTAATTTCATACAATACTTTTTGATTATATTTAAATATTTCTAATGTTATATATTTTAAATAAGTATTAATTGATTTTTTAGTTATTCTTTCAACTTTATTAATTTCATTTTGTCTTATTTTAGTTTCAATGTTATTAAATTCTTGCTTATATTCAATATCAAACATATTATTTTACCTACCTTTTTTCTTATATTTAAAATTATAATATTTTAAAAACTATAAAAACTTAATACTATAAATTTCTTAATTAAATTCAGAGATAATGTCTATTAAATTAATTTAAAATGATAAAAACTCATAATATTAATTATGAGTCCAATTTTTCTTCAGGTTTATTTTTGTTTTTATAAAGAAATTAGTTTTATATCAATACATAATTAATCTTCAGAAAATGAAGAGTTGTATAGTTTTTCATAAAATCCTTTTTTAGCCAAAAGTTCTTTATGATTACCTTGTTCTACAATCTCACCATTATTAACTACTAAAATTCTATCAGCATTAACTATGGTTGATAAACGATGAGCTATTATAAAGGAAGTTTTCCCTTTCATTAAGGAAAGCATTGCATTTTGAATGTTTTTTTCTGTTCTTGTGTCAACATTTGAAGTTGCTTCATCTAAAATTAAAATTTTTTTATTGGCAATAATTGCCCTAGTAATGGCAAGAAGTTGTCTTTGCCCTTGTGATAGATTTTGCCCACCTTCTAAAATTATCTCGTTATATCCATTTTCAAGATTAGTAATAAATTCATCAGCACGTGATATTTTAGCGGCTTCCTTAATTTCAGCATCTGAAGCGTTTTGATTAGCATAACGTAAATTTTCCATAATTGAAGTTTTAAATAAAAATGTATCTTGTAAAACTATTGATATGTTTTCACGTCATGATTTTTCATTTATGTCGCTTGATTTATACCCATCAATTAATATTTCTCCACTTAATGGCAAATAAAATTTGCTTAGTAAATTAATTATAGTAGTTTTACCTGCTCCAGTAGGGCCTACAAAAGCAAAAACTTGACCTTTTTTGGCTAAAAATGATGCATTTTTAAGTTGTAAATCATTTAGATTGTTAGTATATGAAAAGTTAACATTTTTAAATTCTATTTGACCTTCAACATTATTTAGTAAATCTAATTTTTCTTCATTAATTGAAGGTTTTAATTTTGAAATTGCAATAATTCTCGTTGCAGAGGTAATTGCTATTTGAATTGAACCAATATTTTCAAATAAATTATTAATTTTAATTGTCATAAATCTAATATAGATACTAAATGATGTTAGTATGCCGACAGTGATTTCTTTCCCTGAACCTGAAGGAATTTTTCCCAATGCAAAAATAACACCAATCATTGAAATTAAAAATTGCAATAATGTTGTTGCTGCATGAGAATATGGTCAAACTATTCCTGTATATAATGAAGCCTTGAAAGACGATTTAAATAAATGATCATTTTTTGATTTAAATTCTTTATTAATATTTTTTTCTTGATTATATGCTTTGATTAAATGTTGAGCAGCTAAATGCTCTTCAATATATCCATTAATTACTCCGACCCTTTTTTGTTGTTTATGTCACTGTGGAACTGCTTTGGTTAAAAGTATCCCTACAAAAAGAAATAAAATTGGAAATAATGCTAAACATATTAATGTTAAATATGTAGAATAATAAAACATAAAACCTAGTGAAATTATTAGTGTGAAAAAAATATTAAATATAAATGGTAATGAGCCCGAAAGTCCTAACATAACATTATCAATATCATTAGACAATACTGACATTATTTCACCTTTATTTGATTTATCGAAAAATGAAACCGGCATTTTCATTAATGCTTTATAAGCATCACTTCGCATTAATTTAGCAGCAATTAAGGATGCTTTATTCGCTAATAATTCATTAATTAAATTAAAAATATGATGAAATAAATATGTTAAAAACATAATGCTTAATCCAATTATAAATTTTGAATTGCTAAAAGTTCCCCCAACTTTTAATTGATTAAATCCTAATGCATAATCAACAACAAAACCAATTAAAAAAGTAGACGTTGCCAAAAAAATTGATGATAGAAAATTAAGAATAATTATTGATACAAATATTATTTTTTTATAATTAATATATCAAATAAGTTTCTTAAAACTTTCTTTTCTGATTTTTCTTGTTTTTTCTTTATATTCTTTTTTTTCAGTTGGAGACATATCCTTAACTTTTTTTGCAGAATATAATGGATCGATACTATTATGCATTATTATCTCCTAACTGAGTAGATGCTATTTCTTTATATAAATTAGATTTTTTCATTAATTGTTCATGTGTTCCTGATGCTGAAATATGCCCATGATGCATCACAATTATATTGTCAGCATCTATAATTGATGAAATTTTTTGAGATATTATTATTAAAGATATTGGTGATTTCTTAAATCTATTTTTAATATTTTGGATTACAGTTTTTTCAGTTTTATTGTCTAAAGCGCTTGTTGAATCATCAAGAATTAAAATTTTAGGATTTCTTATAATTCCTTGAGCAATTGAAAGTCTTTGCTTTTGACCCCCAGATAAATTAACACCTTTTTGTTCAATTTTATGTTCAAATTTTTGAGAAAATTTATTTATATAATCATAAGCACAACATATTTTCGTTGATTCAATTATATTTTTCTCATTTGCGTTAGGATTAGAAAATAATAAATTTGATTTTATTGTTCCACTTAAAATTAATGGAATTTGATAAACATGAGATATGTTATTATTTAAAGAATTTGAATCAATTTCATTAATATTATTACTATCAATTAATATTTCACCAGATTCAATTTTAAAATCATGGCTAATTAATTTTGCAATTGTTGATTTGCCAGATCCAGTTGGGCCAATAATTCCCAAAGTTTCACCTGGATTAATTTTAAAAGAAATGTTATCTAATACATTTTTTTCACTATTAGAATAGTATTTGAAATTAACATTTTTAAATTCAATAGAACCATGTGTTATTTTTTTATTAGATTTTATAAAAGGAATATCAGGTGATATATCTAAAATTTCAAATATTTTTTTAGATGAAATTACTGCACGATAAACATTTAACATTGTAAAAGAAGTCATAATTATTCCAAATGTAACAAATGATATGTAATTAATAAAAATATTTATATCAGTGATCAATTGAGCATGTTGAGAAATATTTTTAATAATACCAATGTTAGAATAACCAACAATTGCTAATATAAAAACTGAAGCAATATTTGCTGCAAAAAAGACAAAATTAAAAGTTATAGAAAAGCCATTTCATATTTTTTTAGATGTATTAATTTGATTTAAATTAGCATTTTCAAATTTATTTTCTTGCAATGATTCTAAATTATAAGATTTAATAACTTTTATACCTAAGACATTTTCTTGACTTTGAACATTAATTTCTTCATTATTTTTTTGTTCAAGTTTAAATTTTTTATTTAATAATATTGCAGCAATTGAAATTGTAATTATGATTAAAGGAACCATTACTGCAAATGAAATTGATAATTTTAAATTTGTTAATAAACCTAAAATTAATCCAACAATTAAATTGGTAGGACCAATTATTAACATTCTAAGAGTACTAATAATTCCTGTTTGAATTCTTTGAATATCAATTGTAAAACGCGTCATTATTTTTGCATTAGTAAATAGTTCAAGGTCTTTTTGTGATAATTTTTCAATATGTTCTCACAAATATAATCTAATATCTCTTGCTCCTGCTGCTGAAACAAAATTGCCTAAATATGAAGCGCCTAATGCTGATGCTAAGGCAATTAATAATATAACAATAAATGAAACAATGATTCAAGTTAAACTTTGTTTTACATTTACAAAATTAAAAGTTATTTTTAAAATTTCAAATTTTATTGGGGAATTATCATTAATTCTTCCAACAAGTGAAATTATGAGTCCAAAAAAATTAGGTAAAATTAGAAATGCAAAAACATGTACTATTGTTAATAAAGAAGTACAAAAAGAAAGAAACTTATATTTTGGTTTTAACAGTTTAAATATTCTAAGCATTATTTTTGAATTATTTAAATAATTCTTTTACCTCATTTGCAATGTATATTTCTTCATTAGCTTTAACAACATAAATTGGCATATCGCTATCACTAGATGAAATTAATTTAAAATCTTGATAATAATCATCTGTGTTAAGTTTTTGATCTAATTTTAAATTAACAATGTTTATTCCTGATATTATTGATTCTCTAACATCATAATTATTTTCTGCAACTCCTGCTGTAAATACGATAGCATCAATATTATTTCCAATCTTGTTTATATATTTAACTAAATAATCAACAATTTTTGAAATATATAAATCATAAGCAAATTGACATTTTTCATCATTATGTTTTCTTTCCCTAATGTCACGCATATCAGATGAATAATCTGAGATACCTAATAATCCGGATTTTTCATTTAAAATTTCCATAACTTCAGATATAGCTAAATTTTCATGTTTCATTATATAAGGAATTATTGATGGATCAATATCGCCAGAGCGAGTTCCCATCATTACTCCTGCTAATGGAGTAAATCCCATTGAGGTATCAATAGATTTACTATTTTTTATTGCACATAAACTTGCACCATTACCAATATGTAAACTAATGATATTAACATTTTTCTTATTTAAAATTGATTGCATTTTTTGAGTTATGTAATGATGATTTAAGCCATGAAACCCATACTTTCTAATGTTATATTTATTACATAAATTAATATTAATTGGATATGTATAAGCAACTTTATCTAAAGTTTTATGAAATGATGTATCAAAATGTAAAGACATTTTAGCATTTTTAAAAATTTGTTTGAATGCTAAAATTGCTTCTATTGCACCGGGATTATGTACAGGAGCTAAATCAATTGCTTCTTTAAGAAAATTAATATTTTGCTCAGTTACTAAGCATGTTTCTTGAAGATGTGGTCCACCGTTAACGATTCGAAATGCAAGATTGCTAATGTCACTATATTTTTCAATGACTTCTTTTTCTTCTCATTGTTTCACTAATTGTTTAACAGTTTCTAAAAATGAAGGTAATGGTAAATTTTCTTCAAATTTTTGACCATTAAAATTTAATAATAAACTACCTTGTTTCATTTTTATTCGTTGTGCAATTCCTTTAGCTTCTTGTTCTAAATTATTACTAAAAAGCGTTCATTTTATTGAACTTGAGCCAGCATTTATTATTAAAATTTTATTCATTTCATTCCTTAGTTTTATTTATTTATTATAAATAAAATATATATTAATTTTAATTTATATGAATTTTTTTGTAATAAATAATGTTAAAATTTTTTTAAACAAAAAGGAGTAAAAGCAATGATTAAAATCGGAAGTCATGTTTCATTTAAAAAACCTAATTATTTAATTGGTGCCATTGAGGAAAGTATTCAAAATGGTGCAAATTCAGCAATGATATACTTAGGACCTCCGCAAAGTTCTTTTCGTGTTAAACCATCTGAATATAAATTCAAGGAATATTTAGAAAACTATAAAAATATTATTAAATCTGAAGACATTATAGTTCATGCTCCCTATATCATTAATTTAGCTAACCCTGATAAAAAAGAATTTTCTACTAATTTTCTAATCGAAGAAATAAATAGAGCAAATTATATCGGGATAAAATATCTTGTTTTACACCCAGGAGCATATACAAAATATAATAAAGAAACCGCCCTAAAAACATTGATAGAAAGTCTTAATTTTGTTATATCAAAAACTGAAAATGTCATTATATGTCTAGAAACAATGGCAGGTAAGGGTACTGAAATTTGCACAAATTTTGAGGATATATTATTTGTTATTAATTCTATTAATAGCAAAAGAATTGCAATATGTTTAGACACATGTCATATTTGAGACGCTGGATATAATATTAAAAAATATGAACAATTTAAAAAAGAATTAATTGATAAAAAAATAATTGACAAAATAAAAGTTATACATTTAAATGATTCTTTAAATGATTTAGACTCTCATAAAGATCGACATGCTAATATTGACAAAGGTTTTATTGGTCTTGAAACCTTAAAAAAAATTGTCCATGACAAAGATTTTGATAATATTCCAATCATTTTAGAAACTCCATATATTGAAGGCATTTCACCATATAAAGATGAAATAAAATTATTACTAAATAAATAATTAGTATAAAAAAACTAGTATTTTTAATACTAGTTAATTCTATAAATAAATTATTATTTGTAATCTTCAGGACGACTTAGTACTTGAGAACCGTCTTTTGTAACTAAAACTGTATCTTCAATTCTAGCTCCACCAACATTTTCAATATAAATTCCAGGTTCAACAGTGATAATCATTCCTTCTTCCAAAATTGTATCACATGCGGAATTTACATATGGCAGTTCATGAACATCAATTCCAACACCATGTCCAGTCGAATGAGTAAAGAATTTACCATAACCTTGTTTTTCAATATAGTCACGACAAATCTTATCAATTTCTTTAGTAGTAATACCTGGTTTTACAGCTTCACGTCCTAATTTTTGAGCTTCAATAACTGTGTCTAATACTTTAATTAAATCCTGATTTTTTGGTTTCCCAAAGAAAAATGTTCTTGTTATATCGCTAGCTCAACCTGCAAATTGCGCACCAAAATCCATTTTTACAATATCACCTTCAGCTAATTTACGATCGGTTGGATGGTGATGAGGTTCCGCTGCGTTAGATCCAAAAGCGATTATTGATTCAAATGATTCTTTTTCGGCACCAAATAGTCTCATAATGTAACCTAATTTATTTGAAACTTCAAGTTCAGTCATACCAACTTTTAAAAGTTTTTTAACTTCTTCATATGCTTGAAGTGAAATTTCACAAGCTTCTTTTACCTTTGCAACTTCTTCAGCATCTTTTTTAATTCTAAATTGTTGACCGTTAACTTGAATAAATTCAGTTTTTGGAAGCATTTCTTTAAATGATTCAAATGTACCTAATTTCAAATAATCTTTTTCAACTGCAACTAATTTATAGTTTTTTTTCTTTAAAAATTCAGATAGTGTGCCTTTTTCTAACAATTTAATGTCAACATTTTTTGCATTTTTTGTTGCATATTCAATATAACGACCATCAACAAATAAATAAGCCTTGTTTGGTTCAATAATTAAATATCCATCACTTGTTTGAACATTAGCAAATCATAAACGAGTTTGAGGACTTTCTGAAATAAAAGCATTTGCTTTTGTTTCAGTAAAAAATTTATTTAATTCATCTTTTAACATAATCTTTTCCTTATTAAATTATTTCTTTTCTTTATGCATAGTATGTTGATTACATTTTGGACAATACTTAGTTACTTCCATTTTATCGGGATGAAGTTTTTTATTTTTTTTAGTAATATAATTTTCCATTTTGCATGTTTCACATCTTAAAGTTAAACCTTCTCTTGGCATTTTTACTCCTTATAAATTATTTATTTCTATATTATATTTTATATTTAAGTTTTACATATTATAAATTATATTAATGTTTAATTATTCAAATATTTCAGTTTTAGAAAAATCAATTTGGTCTGAAGTTTTTTTAGATTCTTTTTCCAACATTTCATCATTTGATTTATTTTTTTCTTCTTCAGTATCTTTTTTAGGTTCTAAATCTTTATCAACCTCAATATTGATTTCTACGGTAGGACTCGCTTTTATAGTTTCAAATAATTGAGTTGCATTTTGTTCTTTTTCGCTTAATTCATTTTTGATACCTTTTAGATATTTAACCATATAAATTATTCCACTAACTCAAGCAATTATTAAACCTACTATTAAAGGTAAATTAACATATAAAAGTTTTACAGGATCAGCAATGGTTGTTTCATTTCCGTTAGAATCTTTTATAACTTTTGTAGCATTTATTAATCATGGTGCACTAAATGCTAAAGCAACAATAGCAAGTGAAACAATAATAGTTTTTATTTTGCCTCATATATTAGCGCTAATTGTAGTATTTTTTCTAATTGCATACACTCTTGAACCGTCAACTAAAATATCTCTAACTATAAATAAAACTAATAATGGCAGATAACTAAATCCTAATATTGCTAAAAACATTAACATTAATGTGGTTGCTACTTTATCAGCAATAGGATCAAATATTTTCCCAAAAGTTGATTCAGTTTTGTGCTTTCTTGCATAATATCCATCAACAAAATCAGTTATCATAGCAATAATGAATATTGAAACATTTATTCAATACAAAAGTGAAATTCATAAAGGATGATTACCTTTTAGTAAAGCTCCTTCATAATGAAAATCATATTTATATTTAAATTGTAATGTAAATACTATTGACATAATTGCAATAAATGGAATCATTAATATTAATCTTACAACAGTCAATCAATTAGCAACACCGAAACCATTTTTTTTAATTGGACTTATTATTTTCATTTTTTTATTTTCTAATTTTGTCATTATTTATCCTCTTTATAATATTGATCTTTTATTGATTTTTTAACTAATTCTTGATAAGTTGTTTTATGTTCAGAATCAGGTATTTGTGAATATTGTTTTTCAAAAAAATCTAATGATTCTTTAGCCTTATTTTCCCATAAATTACATCCTATACCTGCTATCATTTCAGAATGCTTAACAAATTCATCATATTCAGAATTTTCTAAAAATGATTTTGAAAAATCTTCCCTTTGCAATAATTTAAGTGTTAACTTAGCTGCACCATTTTTAATTTGGCCCATAGTTTTTTCACTTAATGATGGTTTAAATTCGCTTAATTCTTTTTTAGCAAATTGTATTATTTCATAAAACGACACAACATAATCATAAAATAGTTCTTTAGTTTCATTATTTTTTTTCAATTGGAATTTAAGTTCTTTTTTCTTAATAATTTTTTTCTTCATCGCTTTTCAAACAATATATCCAATTAAAATAACAAATAATAATGCTAATATAGTATAGACAGCAGCGGATGCTAATGGACTACTATTAGATGTATTATTATTTCCATTATTCATGTTATTAATCCTCTCAATATTCAATATATATTATTAGAAATTATACTATTATATAATAATAGTTATTCTATTGACTTAATTAAAATTAAACTTTCAAATGGATTTAATATTTTTGGAACTTCTGTGTATATTTTATTGCCATAAGAGCTAAGCAA
The DNA here is from genome assembly GCF_045160055.1 of Metamycoplasma faucium. Lineage (GTDB taxonomy): Bacteria > Bacillota_I > Bacilli_A > Mycoplasmatales > Metamycoplasmataceae > Metamycoplasma > Metamycoplasma faucium. The sequence continues at coordinate 743,579 of NZ_CP088155.1, forward strand.
AAGTTTGTAATTATTAACATATTTACTTTTAATAGTCTGACTTGACAGATTAATTAGAAACAATAAAGAGTTTGCACTATTTTTTCACTTAATTTTAATTAGTTTAAATTTCCTTAAAAAATTAATTCTTAACTTAAATTTATTTAGTTTCTCTTTTAATTCTGAATTAAAAAATATTTTAATAAGTGATAAATAAAAATTAAGAGGACTAGTAGAATTATTTAATTCACTTTCAACATTATTGTTTTTATAATTCAGTGCAGGAGAAGAATTATATTTTGATACATTCGAAAACCCTGAATTATTCGAATTATCTCAGCTCATTAATGAATTTGCATTTTCAGGTGAATGATATTGTTTAGCAAGTTTATATGTTTCATATGAAATATTTAGACTTTCATAAAATCTTTTTTCTTCATTAGACTTATTTTTGTTTTCATTCGCTTCTATTCATAGTGAACGTAACATGCCAAGTTCATCTCCATAATATAAAGAAAGTGAATTTTTACCACCAAATAATGTTAATAAAAAAGTTTTAGCAGCCTCATAATTATAAGCACGTTCATCGCCCCACATTGAATTTATTCTACCTGAAAAATTTGAGCTTAATCCTAATATACATTGCGTGTTAAAAATAAATTTTTTATATTGTTTAGCAAACATTTTAAAATCAAGACCTATTTTTGCTTTATAAGGCATTTCACTATTAATTCCAATTGTTGAAAAATAATTTAGATATAAATAATCAAAACATTTATTTTTATTTTTCATAATCTGATTAATAGTTTTTTTATTATAAGCATTAAATTTAAGTATGATGGTAGAAGAAGGGTTTATTCTTTTAATCATTTTATATAGATCTTCAATTTTTTCAAATTTGTTGCTATTTTTTTTATTATGTGAATTAAATAAAAACTCAAAATTTTCAAGAGCAAATTTCTTTATGCCACATTCGTTATAAAAATTAATAATCTTGTCAAAATATAAAATAAAATTAGCTAAATCAACAATATTGTTATTTGGATTTATATTATTATTAAGAATATATTTACTATACATTGAATTTCAATCAATTTCTTTAGTTGTATCAAAACTATCTGAATATAAATGCATCATATTTTTTCAATTTAAATATGTTTGTTTTAAGTTTGACAAATCGATAATTGGACATATATTAATTTTATTTTCATGATAATTTTTAATTGTAATTAAAAAATCATTTAATGAGCCATATTTTGTATTAATCTCATCTAAATTTTCAGCATTTTCATAATTTTTCAAAATATCATCAATAAAAACCCAATCGATTTTCAATTTCTTCAAATAATTAAGTTTTTCATTAAAACCATTAAAATCACCAATTCCATTGTTTGATGAATCCTTAAATGTTTTGATATTTAATTGATATGCAATAATTCTTTTTTCATTTATCATAATTCCTCATACCTATCTAAGCTAATAAAGTTAGCATAAAAGTTTTAATTCCCAAATTTTCATCAATTAATCCTTTTTTAATGTCAACATCGAGTTGTGCAAGAGATTTAATTAATTTTTTAATTGTTTCATATCCTACTTTTATTACAAAAGAATCTAATAATTTTACTCTATAAATATTAATTCCGCTTTTTTGAGCAACATCTTCTAATGAATCTAATTCTAATTTTAAAAAATAAATATACTGAGTATCATACAAAATTCTTGTTATTTGCTCTAATATATTAATACCAGTACTTCCAAAATTAAGTTGTTCATAAAATTTTCTGAATATGTCAGCAATATTTCCGTATTTTATCAAAGCATTTGAAAAAGCTCATTCAATATTAGAGGATAAACTTAGATTGTTATCAATTATCATTGAAGAAGTTATATTTTTATTTTCAATCAAAAGTTTATCAATTTCATTATTAATAAGAGATAAATCATTCGGTAAAAACGATAAAAATTCATGCAATACATAACTATCAATCTTTCCACCTTTTGATGATATTAATTTACTTACAAATTGAAACACTTCACGATCATCAATTTTTTTGACATTAAAATTAATAGCTTTTTTTTCGATATATTTAAAAATTGGCGAAGGAACAAAATTAGGATCGTTTTTCTCAATAAATTGTGAAAAAATTATTTCAGTATTTTCATCAATATTATTTAATTCAAGTAAAAACATATCAATAATATTTTTATTAATTTTTGTTTTCTCATTTAGAAAATCCATATTTTTAAAGATAATTAATTTATTTGTTGAAAAGATATCAATATTTGATATTGCAACAATAATATCTTCAAAATTAGCATGTTCAAAAAAACTTATCACTTTAAGCGATTTATTTTTTTTAGCAAGTTCTGATTTTATTTCTTCAATTTTAGAATCAATAAAATAATTTTCATTACCTTTTATTAAATACATCATAATCAATATATAAATTATATTAATATTTAGCAAGATTATCAATTTTGTTATAATTTAGAAAATAATTTATTGATTTGAGGTTAATAATATGTCAGGACATTCAAAATGAGCTACAACAAAGGCACATAAATTTGCGCAAGATGCAAAACGTAGCAAAATGTTTCAAAAATTTTCAAAAGAAATAATGGTTGCTGCAACTATTGGAGGGCCAGATCCAGATGCTAACCCCTCATTAAAATTAGCAATTGCTAAAGCTAAATCTAGAAGTATGCCAAAAGCAAATATTGAAAAAGCCATTGCTAAAGTTAAAGGCGGAGGTAAAGAAGGAAATAATTACCAAAGTTATTTATATTCAGGAACAGCGTTTGGTGGTGTTAATTTTTTAGTGAGTTGTTTATCAGATAATTTCAACCGCCTTGCATCAAATATGAAACATTATTTTAATAGAGTAAATGGTAATCTAGGAAAGCAGGGTTCAGTTCCTTATGTTTTTGAACAAAAGGGAATTATTGAAATACCTTCTAACATTGCCTCTGAAGATGATGTTATGATGTTAGTATTAGACGCTGGTGCCTTGGATTTCCAAAACGAAAATGGTAACTATATAATTTATACTGAACCTAATATGTTTTCTAAAGTTAAGCAAGCATTAGATGAAACATTTAAAATTGAAAATTACATAACTTCAGAAATTACATATATTCCCAACTCTTTTGTTGATATTCCTGAAGATAAAAATGAACAAATTGAAAAATTTATTGATAGTCTTGAAGATGATGAAGATGTTCAAGAAGTATTCCATAATGCTAATTTTTAGCAAAATGGAATTTTTTGATAAATTAAAGGTCTTAATTTCACAAATTTTTACCAATTTTTAACTTTATTCCTTATCTTTTATTATCCTTAATTATAAGGATATAAAATGAATAAAAAAAGACATAAAATTATTTTTATTAGTGGAACTTTTTTAGTTACCTCTATTTTTTTGATTTCAACAGTTTTAATTACAACAAAAAATAAATCAAAAAATAAAAATGTTGATAATAAATATATTAATATCAAAATTTATGGAGCTATTTTATATCCTGGTGAATACTCATTTACTAAAGGAGTAACATTAAAAGATATCCTAACAAAAGTTAAGCTTTTAAGTACTGCTGATATATCACAATTAAGCTTTAGACAAACTTATAGTAAAGATAGTATCATTCACATAAAATATAAAAAAACTACAAAATTTCATATAAGAGAAATTGTTTCAATTAATCAATTAATAGAATTTGGAATCAAAAAGAACATAGCAATAAAAATATTTAATTTTTTAAAATCTAAAAATTATCAAATTACATGAGAAGAAATTGGAAAGATATCAGGAGTTGGTGAAGTGACTTTATCAATTCTCAAAAACAGGCTAATAATTTAGTTTATTTGTTTCAATCATTATTAATTGGTATATCTATTTTTCTTTTATACAAATATTGATTTAGTTTTATTTGGTTTACATTTTTGCTTGTATTAATTTTGATTAATATTTTTAATTATAAATGTTTAATAATAGGGATAAATCTAGGGATAATTTTTATCATTTCAAATCTAATTTTTTTAAGTTTTATAAATAATTTAAACAATCAAAGCATAGATGGTAATTTTAAAGTTATTAAGACATTTAATTCGTCATTTTTAATAAATTATAATGGAACTAACATTTTAATTTATTCCAAACAAAAATATGAGTTAAATGAATATTTAAAAATAACTGGAACGGTTCATAAAATTAATGAGCTAAGTTCATTTAATATTACGAATGCCACATATTTATATATTAATAAGCCACAAATTGAAAGAATAGGAACAAATATTGACCAATTAGGTAAAATAATTAACAGTAATAATATATCTAGTCATTTTTTGAATTTATTTTTATATGGTAAAAGCAAAAATATAGAACTAAATGAAACAATTAGAGAATTGAATATTGCACATTTTTTCACAATCAGCGGTTTTCATTTTGGAATTATTTATTTAATGCTAAATAAATTATTTAGGAAAATAAAGATTTTGAATAATTTTAAATTTTCTATATTTTTTGTTTTATTTATATATCTTTTAATTTTGGGGTTTCCTATTTCAGCATTTAGAGCATTCTTATTTTTATTATTAATTGAAATTAATAAAAAGTTCTTTAAAGATAAATATGAAAACTTAACTATCTTATCAACAATAGCAATAATTTTTATTCTGTTTAACACAAATTTATTATTTAACTATTCCTTTGTTATGTCATTTACAATAACTTTTGTTATTTTAATGGTTAATAAAATATTTAAAAACATTAAGCATTATTGATTGAAAACAATACTAATTACATTATGTGCATATATTTCATCATTAAGTATAACAATTACATTTAATGAAAAAATAAGTCTGTTTGGATACATATATCAATTATTTTTTATGCCAATCTTAACAGTTAGTTATTTAGTAAGTTTATTTTTCTTTTGAACAAAATATTTCATAAATTATTATTTTTTAGTCATACAAAAAATAATTTTCTCCCTTAATAAAATAAATGTTTTAATAAACATTAAAAAAACATATATATTCGCTTTTTTAATACATATGTTTTTGTCTATTAATTATAATTTGTGAATGAACTTAGTAACTTTAAAAAAATTTATTTTGATTCGTTTGTTTTTAATAAGTTATAAAATTCATCTTCTGAAATAATTTTAATGTTTAATTCTTTGGCTTTTTTAAGTTTAGATCCTGCATCATCTCCGCATAATAAATATGTGGTTTTTTTAGATATTGCATTCATAATATTTCCGTTGTTAGTCTTAATAATTTGTTCAAAGTAATTTCTAGGTTTTGAAAGCGTACCAGTTATTACAAAACTGATGTTTTCAAATGTTTTACTTTTAATATTAGATTTATATTTTAAATCTAAACCTAAATCTATTAATTTGTTAACTATATTAATATTTTCTTGTTCAGATACTCATTGTTTTAAGGAACCAATAATTTTTTCACCTATTTCATTGTAAGATATCAATAGATCAAAATTATATGTTAAGAAATTACTTAGTTTTAAAACTTTAGAGGCAATAAAAGTTGCAACTTTTTGTCCTATATGTTTAATTGATAAACCAAATAGTAAACTTTCTAAACTATTTTCTCTTGATTTTTCTATTGAATCAAGAATTTTTAAAATTGATTTAGGTCCAAAATTATCTAATTTTGTTAATGATGCAATATATTCTTTTAAAGTATAGAAGTCAGTTACTGAATTAAGATAACCTAATTGAATAAATTTATTGATAATTTTTTCGCCCATTGAAAAGAAATTCATACAATCTTTTGAAGCAAAATGAATTAATTTACGTTTATTTATCTCAGGGCAATTTCTATTTAAACAATATTCTTCTAAATAATTATTTGCATTATACAAGAGACTATTGCAATAAGGACATTTATCAATATGTGGATATACATCAATTTTATTTTTATAACTAACAAGACCAATTATGCAGGGTATTATTTCACCTGCTTTTTTAACATAAACTTTATCATTAACATTAAGATTTAATTCCTTAACATAATTATAGTTATTTAAGGTTGCATATTCAACAATACTACCACTAATTTGAGTTGGATCTAAAGAACAATTATATGTAACTAATCCCGTTCTACCAATTGTTACAAAAATACTTTTTATTTTTGTTTCAGCAATGTTTGGTTCATATTTAAAAGCTATTGCCCAATGTGGAAATTTTTGAGTTTGGCCAAGCATATCATAATATTTAAGTTCATTAAGTTTAATAACTATTCCATCAGTTTCATAATCTAGCAATAATTTTTGATTTTTAAAATCATTAATATATTTTTCAATTTCATCTAATGAAGTTAAAACTTTATAAATATTAGTTGTTTTAAAATTATATTTTTGCAAAAACATAAAAGTTTCATTCATTGTTTTAATATTATGTTCTTGGTGATTAATTATATAGTATAAAAAAGCAGAAAGATTTCGTTTAGCAACAATTTTAGGATCAAGTTGTCTTAAAGTGCCTGCAGCTGCATTTCTCGGATTTGAAAAAGGTATGTTTCCTTTTAATTTTAAATTATTATTTAATTCATTAAAAATTGATAATGATAAATAAACTTCGCCTCTAACTTCTAAATCTTTTTTATAATCTATTTCTTTAGGTATATCACTAATTTGTAATGCATTTTGAGTTACATCTTCACCAACAAGCCCATCTCCTCTTGTTAGTGCTTGAATTAATTTTCCATTATGATATTTTAAGGAAATAGATAAACCATCAATTTTTGGTTCAATAAAAAGAGAATAATCTAACGTATTTTTTTTAATATTATCAATAAATTTTTGAATTTCTTCTAATGAATATGCTTTATTTAATGAAAGCATAGGATAATCATGATTTACTTTTTTAAATATAGTTAAAGAACTAGCATTAATTTTTTGAGTTGGCGAATTTTTTAATTCTTCATATGTAAACAAAGAAGCATATTGTTTTTCGAGTTTAATTAATTTATTGATTTCTGTGTCATATATTTCATCTGATACTATCGGTGAATCTAAATTATAATAAGCATTGTCTCACTCATTAATCTTTTTCTGTAAATCTAAAATTTCTTTTTTTATTTTAGTGTTGTCCATATTTTAAACCCTTTGAAATGATTGTACTCATCAATTAGGTAATGAAATTGATTGAATTTGACAAACTATTACCATTGCAACACATCCAAGTATTACAAATGTTACAAGAATATCTCTTCACGAAATAGAAAGTTCACGATAAACACTTCTTTTTGCATAAGGTTCATATCCTCTGGCAGTCATTGCATCCGCTAAATCATTTGCTTTTGAAAATGAGGCAACAAATAAAGGAACAATTAATACAACAAAAGCTTTAGTTTTATCTTTTAATTTTCCGTGTTTAAAATCAATTCCCCTGCTAGCTTGTGCCTTCATTATTCTTGTTGCTTCATCTAATAAAGTAGGAATAAATCTAAGTGCAATTGAAATTATCATTGTAATTATTTCAGTTGGAAATTTAATTAATTTAAGTGGATACAATATGTCATTAATAGCTTTTGTTAAAAATACAGGCTTAGTTGATATAGTTAAAATTGTTGTAGTTAAAATAACGCCATAAATTCTAAAAAATATTGATACTGTTCTAATTATTGTAAATTTTGTTAGTTGAAAAGTTTTTGTTTCACCAAATGGCGCTCAATATATATCATTAATAATAGTTTGCCCACGATGAAAAACATAAGAATCAACATTAGACTCACCAGCAATAGGTACATATGGTATGTTTAAATCTTGTTGTGCTCCCTTAATAGTTAGCATATTAACTATTAATATAAAAAGTGCAATATATAAGGGAGTCTTTAACTTTTTCAATAAAGATAAAAAAGATTTAGTAGCAATAACATACATAATTGCAATAATAGCTATAAGAATAGAAAGTGTCACAAAATGATCTGCAATAAAAAATAAAATAATAAATAAAATATTAGCCATAAATTTTAGCCGAGGGTATAGTTTATGAACAAATGTATCTAAATTAACATATTTACCAATAATTGCTTTAGACATTTTTCTTACCTTTCTTATTATGCAAAATTTCATTTAATCTATTTGCTAATTCGTCAATAGAAGTTATTTTACCGATTTTAAATCCTCTATCTTCTAATTTATTAACAAAAGATAATAATTTTGTTGGTATTAAATTATTTTCAAGTAAAAACTTATTGTCATTTAATATTAAATATGTATCACCATCATGAATAATTTTACCCTCTTTGATAAAAATAGTTCGCTTAGTTCATTTTAATGCATTGTCTAAATCATGAGTAACAATAATAATTGTTGTTCCTTTTTCCTTGTTTAAATTAGCAAATAATTGAAGCATTTCTTGCACACCTTGAGGATCAAGTCCAGCAGTTGGCTCATCTAAAATTAAAAAAGATGGTTCCATTGCTAAAATACCAGCAAGAGCTACTCTACGTTTTTGCCCGCCTGATAAATCAAATGGTGATCTTTGTAAATAATCTTCTGGCAAACCAACTAATTTAATATACTCTTTTGCTAGTTCTTTTGCTTTTTCCTTTTTAACGCCCATTGAAACTGGTCCAAAAATAATATCCTTTTCAATAGTTGATTCAAAAAGTTGATACTCAGCAAATTGAAAAACAACACCAATTTGTTTTCTTATATTTTTAATATATTTAATTCTGCGTTTAGTTTTTTTAATATTTAAATCAACCGTAATTATTTCAACACGATCTTTTTTATTTAGAGTTTTAATATCTTTCTTTTTTTGTAATCATTTATTTAAATCATCTTCATATTTTTGTTTTTCAATTTCGGTTGCATTTTTATTAAGTTTGGGTTTTTTACCTAATTTTAGCTTAATTGAAATCGGTAAACCTAAATAATCAATGCTTCCTTTGTCGGGCATATTTAATAAATTAAGATGTTCAATAAAAGTAGTTTTTCCTGAGCCCGTTGGACCAATAACGGAAATAGCTTCACCTTCAGATATTTCTAATGAAACATTATCTAATACTTTAATATATGATGGTAATTTCCGGTCAAATTCCTTTGAAATATTATTTACTTTAATTTGCATAATTGTTTTATTAATTCCTCTTCATTATAAGTTGCATTAATTCCTTTAACCATTTCACTTAATTTATATATAAATGGTGAATCAATTTTTGCAATTTCAATAATTTCTTTATTGTTTAAAATTTCGATAGGGCTTCCTGTAGCAATAACATGGCCTCCAGAAAAAACAATTAATGTATCTGCTAATAATGCTTCATCCATATCATGTGTAATTGAAATCAATGTTTTATTAGTTTTCTTGTGTAAATCATGAATTATTTTATAAATATCATTGCGCCCTTTTGGATCAAGCATTGAGGTTATTTCATCAAAAATTATCACTTCTGGATCTAATGCTAAAGTTGATGCAATAGCAACTCTTTGTTTTTGACCTCCAGAGAGATATTGAGGTTCTCTTTCCAAATGTTGTTCCATATCAACTTCTCTAGCATATTTATGAACATATTCCTGCATTTGTTCTTGACTCATCAATTTATTTTCAAGACCGAAAGCAATATCGTCCTCGACAGTAGAACCAATAAATTGATTATCAGGATTTTGAAAAACAATACCAATTTTTTTTCTAATGTCTAAAATATTCTCAGAATTTATTTCAATTCCATCAACAATAATTTTCCCATTATTTGCTTTATATAAAGCTGATAAAAGCTTAGAAAATGTTGATTTACCAGAACCATTATGTCCTAAAATTGCAATATATTTTCCAGATTCTATTGTTAAATTAATATTTTCAAGTGCATATTTTTTAGCGCCTGGATATTTATAAAATAGTTTTTTGATTTCAATCATAATTTATTAATTATAAATTATTTATTATAAAAATAAATGCCATTTTTAGCTCTAATTTATTATTTTAATTTAGATTCATTATTAAATGATTAGTAGATTTTTCATAAACTTGTTTGCCATTTATAACTTTATAATTATCATTTTCACCATTAACGTTTCCGTTAATCATAATTTTCTTTAATTTTTTGCAATTTTTAAATGAATCGGTCTCAATTTTTTTTACATTTTTTAAATCTAATGTTTCTAATGAATTGCATTCCGAAAAAGCATTGTGTCCGATTTTTTCTACTTCTCTTAAATTTATTTCACTTAATGAGGAACAAGTTGCAAATGCAAATTGTTTAATTTCTTTTACTCCTTTTAAATCAATAGATTTTAATTGATGATTAAAAGCAAAAGCACTTTCGGAAATTACTTTTATTTTAGATAAATTATTAATTGATTTTAAAGAAGTACATTCATAAAATGAACCATCACTAATTTCATTTACATTTTTTAAATCTATAGATGTTAGTGAATGACAAAAAGCAAATGCATTTGATCATATTTTTTTTACATTCATTAAATCAATAGTTTCAAAATCATTATGAAAAAAAGCATAATCTTTTATTTCATAAACATCATTTGGTAAATAAATTCTTTTAACATATAATTTTTTAATTCTATCTTTTAGTCCTAATAATTTATTGTTTTGAATATTTAATTTATTCTGATATGCATTCTCATAATTTTTGCAATTATTAAATGACAATTGATGTAGTTTCATATTTAAAACATCATCATTAAACTCCAAATCATAACAATTAGAAAATGCATATTTTTCAATTATTTTAGTATTTGGAATATTTATTTTTCGTAAATTCTTGCAATTTTCAAATGTTTTATATTTTATTGTTTTTAGTCTAGAAGCATTAAATTCCTCAAGTTCTTTACAATTTTGAAATGTAAATTCACCTAAATTAATTAATGATTTTAGGTTTATTTTTTTTAATCCAGTATTGCTAAATGCTTCTTTACCAATTTCTTTAATGTTTTCTAAATTTATCCTTCTAAGTTTTCTAAAATCTTTAAAAACATTATCACTAATTTTTGTTATAAAATTAGGCAAATTTATTTCTTCTTTTTCTTTAAGAGATAAATCTACCGATTTCAAAATGTAATCACTGCCTTCCTTAACAAAATTAAAATTAGGATTATTCTTTCTTAGCTCATCAAGATTATCATCTTTTATTTTTTTACAACTTGATAATATTAAAGTTACTGAAGAAACAAAAAATATTAAATTAGTATATAAACAGAATTTTCTGAAATATTTTTTCACATGTATCCTTTATGAAAGATCAACTATTAAACTATTATTACTTTTATCATAAACTTGCTTTCCATCTATAACTTTATAATTATTGTTTTGTCCATTTTTGTTTCCATTAATCAAAATAGTCTTAAGTGCTTCACATTCTAAAAATATATTTTTAGAAATTTTTTTAACATTTTTAAGATCAAATTGAACTAATGATGAACATCCAGAAAAAGCTTCGTCATATATTTCTTCAGTGTTTCTTATATCAATAGATGACAATGCAGTACAATTTCAAAACACTTTTTTACCTATTTTCTTAACATTTTTAAGATCAAGTAAAGTTAAAGATTCACATCTGCTAAAAGCAAATTCGTCAATTTCCTTAACATTATTAAAATTTATTGTTGTTAAAGATTCACAACCAATAAATGCTCTATTAGCAATTTTTTCAATTTTTTTAAAATCAATAGAAGTTAATGCTTTGCATTTTGAAAAAGCATTATTCCCAATACTTTTAGCTTTTGCAAAATCAATAGTTTCTAAAGAAGAACAACTTGAAAAAGCATTTAATTGAAATACTTCAATATTTTTAAGGTTAATGTTTTTTAACGATGTGCATTCATAAAAACAACCTTCACTTATTTCTTTTAGTTTATTCAAATTTTGAACAGTTTCTAAACCATAACAATTTGAAAAAGCAGAAGTTCCGATTTCTTTTAAATTGCTTAAATCTAGTGATGTAAGGGATTTATTATTCATAAATGAATAACTACCAATTTTTTCAATATTTTTTAAATCTATATTATTTAACGAAGTACAACTGGAAAAGGCCTCATTCGGAATTTCTTTTAAATTAGATAAAGAAATTTTTTCTAATGAAGTGCAACTTGAAAAAGAATATTCTTCTATTTTTTGAACCTTGTCAATATTTAGATTCTTCAATGAATAGCAGTACTTAAATGCATAAGCACCAATCTTTTTAACATTATCAATATTTATTTTTTTTAATAATTTGCAAGCATAAAAAGCATAATCTTTTATTTCTTTGACGTTTTCAATACTAATTTCTTTTAAATTTTCGTAATTTTGAAAAGTTTTAGATTCAATTGTTTCTAGTTTTGGTGCATTAATTTTAGTTATTGATTTACAACCCAAAAAAGTTGAGGGATCAAGTTTATTTAAAGAATCTAATTTTAACTCTTCTAAATTAGTATTGGAAAATGCTTCTTTGCCAATTTCTTTAATATTTTCTAAATTTATTTTTCTAAGTTTTTTAAAATCTTTAAAAACTTTGTCACTAATTTTTGTTATGAAATTAGGTAAATTTATTTCTTCTTTTTCTTTAAGTGAAAAATCGACTGATTTTAATATATAATCAATACCTTTCTTAATAAAATTAAAGTTAGGATTATTTTTCTTTAATTCTTCAAAATCGTCATTTGTTATTTTTTTGCAACTTAATGTTACTAGAGGTAAACTCATTAATATTACTGTTGAGAATAAAATTGCCTTATTTTTTAATTTCATGTCATTACCCTTATTTTAATATTAATTTTTCATATTCTTCTAAATCACCATAAAATATAAAGCTTTCAGTTGGGCGAATTTCTAAAATAACATTTGCACAATCTCTAATCATTGTATGATTATAAGTAGTAAAAATAGATGAACCTTTATATGTTTTTATTGCTTCAATTAATGAATCAATTGATTCAGAATCAAGATGGTCTAACGGTTGATCAAAAATTAAGAAATTACTTTCTTCCAACATCAGTTTTGAAAGCATTAGTCTAACTTTTTCTCCCCCGCTTGTAACGTTAACATTTTTAAATACTGAATCATTTGAAAATAACATTCTCCCTAGGAACGAACGCATTCTACTATCGGAATTATCTTTTGTTTCTTTTGTTGAATTATTTAAAGGTCATTTTGATATCCACTCAATTATTGTTTCACTATTTTGAAAAAATTCTAGATTATTATTTGGTAGATAATTTGGTTTTACTGTTATTCCTCATTCAATCGTCCCTGATAATGGTTTAATTTTGCCAAAAATAATTTCTAAGAATTTTGTTTTAGCAATATCATCATCACCAACTATTGCCAATTTATCGCCTGCTTTTAAATTAAAGGAAACATTTTCAAATAACGTCTCTCCTAATTCATTTTTATAAGTTAACCCTTCAACTTTAAGAATTTGTTTACCTAAGGGTCTATTTATATCAAATTTTATAAAAGGATATTTACGAGATGATGGTTTTATTTCATCGATTTCAATTTTTTCTAATAATTTTTTACGACTAGTTGCTTGCTTAGATTTTGAAGCATTGGCAGAAAATCGTGCAATAAACTCTTTTAGTTTTGCAGCTTGTTCTTCTTTTTTCAGATTTAGCTTTTGTTGCATTTCTAGTAACAATTGGCTTGACTCTTTTCAAAATGAATAATTTCCAGTAAATAATTTTGCTTCATTATAATCAATATCAATTATATGAGTACATATTTCATCTAAAAAATCACTATCATGACTAACAACAATAACAATATGTTCATAATTAGCTAAAAAATTTTCTAATCATTTAATTGTTTTTAAATCAAGACGATTTGTTGGTTCGTCCATGATTAATATATCAGGATTGCCAAATAATGCTTTTGCTAATAATACTTTAACTTTTTCATTAGCTTTCAATTCGCTCATTTTAGTTTCTCATTTAGATTTTTCAATACCTAAATTAGAAAGCAATGTTTGTGCATCGTTTTCAGCATTTCAACCACCCATTTCGCCATATTTTTGTTCTAACAAACTAGCTTTTTCATAGTCTTCAGAAGTTGCATTAGGATTTTCATATATTCTATTTTTTTCAATGTTAAGGTCATATAATTCTTTATTCCCCATAATAACAACTTCAGTAACTATTAAATTATCAAACTCATTTTGGTTTTGGCCCAAAACACTTAATCTTGCATTTTTATCTTTAATAATTTGTCCCTCAGATTGTTCTTGCTCACCACTTAAAATTTTTAAAAAGGTAGATTTACCAACACCGTTTGCCCCAATTATTCCATATACATTTCCAGACAAAAACTTTAAATTTACATTGCTAAATAATTTTTTATCTGAAAAAATTTTGCTTAAATTTGAAACTTCTAACATCATAACTCCAACGAAAATATTATTAGTTTATTATACTAAACTAATTAATAAATTGGGTAAAGTGAATCTCTAATGAAAATAAAAAACGACGCATAAGCATCGTTAAGATTCATTAATTATTTTTTAATTAATTCAAATTCATAATTTGCATCATTATCAACCAAAGTTTGTTTTTTATCATTAGATTTAGACAATAATGAATTAACTAATACAAATTCAACAACTAGTTTTTTTGTCATTTCATCATATCTAGTTAAATTTGCACCATTAGCATGATCAATGCCTTTATTTTCGAGTTTTGTTGAAATTCTAATTACAGTTTTAGCAAATTCCATAAATTGTTTTAAAACCGTATCTTTATAATCAAATAATGTAAATATAGATCTACCTAATCTATAACCTTTATCTGAGGAATATGAAGCTAAATAATTGTCTTTACTCTTAAAATTATTTATTGCCAAATCTATATCTTTTTGTGTAACCTTTTTAATTACATCATCTTTAACTTTATTGAATACAATATTGAATAATTTTGCTAAATGATTTCCTAATTCTTTATAAAAATTTGTAACTTCTTTTTTAAGTTCATTAAAGTTTGCAAATTCTTTTACTAATAATTCATTATATTTAGTTTTTAATTCAACTAGTTTTTTATATTCTTCTGAATTTTCATCTTTATCAATAATTGATTTAAATGTTTCTTTTTTGATTAAACCTTTTTTGTCATCAAATATATTTTTTAATTTTTCAAATGAAAAACCATAGCCTGAAAATTTAATATATTTGTCTGCTTTTGCTTTAATTTTAGCAGCATTTTCACTTAATAATTTAATAATTTCAGTAACTTTTGAAAGTTCAAATTTTTCTGAATTTGATATATATTCAGTTGCAAATTTATAAGCGATTTCATATATTTGAGAATACCCTTCATTTTTGAAAAGATCATCTTTAATTAATTTAATATATCTTTTACCATTTTTGTATTCTTTTTGCAATTTAATAAATTCATCAAATAATTTAAGTCTTTCAAAATTTTCCTTATTAAAATCTTTTAGAATATTTGCTAAATCTTCTTTAGCGGTGTCAAATGATCTAGGTCTTTTTGTTTTATTTTCAATTTCTTCATCAGTTGGAAATGTTTGCAAATATTGAACAACTTCATATATCTTATATGAAAAACTATCTCTAAATTCTTCATATGAAAGTAATAATTTTTCTTTCACTTTTTCAAAGTCTTTTTCTGTTAAAGTATCTATTTTTTGTTTGCCTAATTCAAGTTGTGGTAAAAACGAATCAACTTTTTCTTTGATTAATTTTGCAATTTCAATAGTCTTTTTAAGTTCTTCAAGACCTTCTTTTAAATCTTTTTCATCTAAAGAACCAACATAATTATTTCTAATTCTTGTGATAACTTCTTCTAATAATTGTTCAGTATGAGGTAAATTTAATTGATTTATTAATGAAGGTGTAGTAACTTTATCGGGGTTATTTTCATCTTCTTTTTTGTCATCTTCTATCAAACTAATTTGTTCCAAAATTTCTTTACGATATTTTTCATATGTTTTGGAACATGAAACCAATGAAATCGGTGTAGTCATCGAGGCTATAGTAGTTAAACTTAACAAAATTTTATTTATTTTTTTCATTCTTCTCTCCATATATTTTTTTGCATGTTTATTTATTTAAATTATTCGTTTATAAATAAAATAAAACCACACAAAGTGATTTTTAAATTTAAAATTATCTTTATTTTATTAATTCACCATATTTTTTTAGTGATTCATATATATATGTTGCTATTTCAATGTTATATTCAGTAGAATTTTCAAGGAAATTTTTTGCAAACTTGTAAGTAATTTGATATTGTTCTCTAACATTTTGATAATTTGTAGGATTATCATTTAATTTTTGCAATAAGTTTGATGTTTTTTCATATTCTTCATGTAATTCAATTAAAGTTTTATTTAATGCCTTTACTTCTGCTATTTTGTTTGCAATTTCACTCTTTGTTTTTTTAACCAAACTTGCTGCTTCGCCAAATGCTCCGGATTTTTCATTTAATAGTTTATTTACTTTATTAAATCCTTCAACAATTGATTGTTTTATTGCTTTTAATTTAGTTTCTATATATTTCTTATATTTTTTAAAATCTTCATTTTTTAAATTTTCTAAAAGATCTGTAGATTCTTTAATTAATGGATTTAGTTCATTATTAATTGCATTTGCAATTGCATTTGCAACTTTAGCAGATTCCTCTAATTCTTGAAGTCCATTTTGTAAAACTTCATTGTCTAATGAACCAACATTATTTTCTCTAACTCTTTGAATTGCATCAGAAATTGTTTGAGATGCAATATCATTATCTATTTTAGTGCTTAATAATTCATCTATTTTATCTGTTATTAATTTTCTTTTTTCGGTATATTCACAAGATATAACTGTTACTGGTATTGCTAATGGTAATATGCCAGCTAAACTTAAAATAATTTTTTTACTTTGTTTCATATTTTCCTCTTACTTATTTTTTTTACTTTTACTTAATATAAAAAATTATAACATTTTAATTTGATATATTTTTTAACGTTTTGTACTTAAGACATTTAAGCGAAAAAAGAATTCATAAAAACTAAAATTTAACAAAAAAATGAAGCACAATAATCTTGCACTTCAAATTATTTACTAATTAATTAGCAAATCCAGTTAAAAGTTTTTCAAATCCGTAAATATAAACACCTTTTTTAGCCCTAATTTTAACTAATAGTCCATCGCCACGAATTTCAATTTCTAAAACTGACATATTTCAACCGACAGGACCTTTTAACTTGATTTGTTCTTTTTTAACTTGATTAATTTTTAGTTTTGATATATTTTCAATTGAAACCTCAGTTTTATCTCTTACTTGTTTTAAAGTTAATTCTTTATCTCATTTTCAAATACAACTAGTGCTAATCGGAACTAATGTTAGCATTGACATACCCATTAACATGTAAGTTTTTGTTCTTAATTTTAACATTGTATCTCTTTTCTCATATTTTATTATTATCTATCTTTTATTATTTGTTTTTTGATGTTGTTTAATTGTCATGAATATTATTTTATGAATAAAATAAATTGGAATTAAAATAAGAGGAATACCTAATGAAATTAATATTAATTTAGAATTTGTTAATAAGTCATTTGTAATTTTAAATGCTGAATTTATTTTTTTGATAAACGAAACAATAAATAAGAAAAATAAAGAAATAAACACTGATAAATACACTTTTCAATAAAATATTGGATTTTGTAAAATAAGTGGTTTTTTTGACATTAAATTTAGTGCATTAAATGTTGCACAGATACCTAAAATTAGAAATGCAGCAGTTGAACCGTATTCAACAAATTTCTGTGTCATGCCTTGCTCAATCGCTAATTTAGCGCCCAAATAATATCCAATCAGTGATAAAATCCCCATTAAGATACCTTGCCAAAGTGTATTAATACCCATTCCTTTTGCAAATATTGATTCATTTTTTGGTATCGGTTTATCATTCATGTAATTTTCTTTTGATTCTTGCAATCCTAAAGCAATTGCAGGAAAACCATGAGTGAATAAATTAATTCATAAAAGTTGCGTGGCACTTAATATATATAAATCAAAATTATTATTAGCTTTACTATTTATATTTATTTCTTGCTTAAAAATAAATTTGAATATTAACAAACCAAAAAATACTAAAACAATTTCAGCAATTGATGTAATTAGTAAGTTTTGAATAACATTTTTAATTTTTTGATAAATTGAACGGCCATTCTCAATAGCTTTAACAACAGTTGAAAAATTATCATCTGCTAAAATCATATCTGAAGCTTCCTTTGCAGCTTCTGTCCCTGTTATGCCCATTGCACAACCAATTTCTGCTGCCTTTAAGGCAGGTGCATCATTTACACCATCCCCAGTCATTGCAACAACTTGATTTTTCTTTTGTCATGCATGAACTATTCTTATTTTATCTTCAGGTATTGCCCTAGCATATACTGAATATTTCCCAATATTTTTAAATAATTCTTCGTCTGATAATTCTTTTAATTTGTTTCCCTCTATTGCTAAATCACCTTCATGATAAATATCTAATTCTTTTGCAATTGAAATTGCAGTATTAATATTATCTCCAGTGATCATTATGGGTTTAATTCCAGCATTTAAACATAACCTTATAGATTCTTTAGAAGTTTCTCTTGGAGGATCAATCATTGCAACAAGACCAATAAAATCTAGTTTATTTTCAACTAAGTTATACAATTCATTATTTGTTAATGTTTTTAATTCATCTAGATTTGATAACGCTATTTTTTTAGTTGCAATCATTAATACACGATATGAATTATTTGATCATTCTTGAATTTTTGTTTTTAATTCATTAGTCTCTTTGGGTGATAAATTAGTACATTTATTAATTAAAATATCAGGTGCACCCTTTACAATAACAATTGTTTCATCATTAATTTTGTTAATTGAACTCATTAATTTGCGGTCACTATCAAAAGGCAATGAAAACAAACGCGGATATTTTTGTTCTAATTCTTTTTTTGATTTAGTTTGCGACATATTTTCAAGAGCATATAAAAATGCTATTTCAGTAGGATCGCCTACTTCTTTATAAACATTATTTTCTTTAATTAAATTTGCTTCTAAACATAATGAACCATATTCAATTAAGTTTAAATATTTATTTTCTTTAGTGATAGATGAAAATGAATATTTTGAATTTGGTATATACGTATTAACAATTGTCATTTTGTTTTGAGTTAAAGTTCCAGTTTTATCTGAACATATTATAGAACATGAACCTAATGATTCAACTGCCATTAGTGATTTTACAATAGCATTATGTTTAGCCATTTTTTGAATTCCAATCGCTAAAATTATTGAACTAAATGCTACAAGTCCTTCAGGTATTGCTGCAACCGCTAAGGAAATCCCGTTAATAAAAATGGTTGACCAGAAAATTGGGTTTGCAAAACTTTGTTTTGCTAAAGCATGATAAATTATTTGAATTAACATTGACAATAAAAATAATGCAATGCCAGAAAATCCAAATATTTTTCCTAGTTTATTAATCTTAATTTGTAATGGAGTTAATGCTTCTTTTTCTTGTTTAACTAATTTAGAAATCTTACCAAGTTCAGTGTTTTCACCGATTTTTTCAACTAATAAAGTTGCAGTTCCTAATGAAATAATTGAAGAACTAAAAAGAGCGTATTTTCTTTCAGAAATTGATAAATTATCATCTTTAGGAAATTTATAATCTTTTTCTATTGGTTCTGATTCGCCTGTTAATGAACTTTCAATTACTTTTAAGTTATATGAGTTTAATAATGTCCCATCGGCAGGAACTATATCGCCCGCTTCTAAAAACACTATATCTCCAATAGTTATTTCTGAAGATAATATATTAATTAAATTGCCATTTCGCTTAACTTTTGAATATAAAGGATTTAATTTTTTAAGTCCTTCAATTGCTTGTTCTGATTTTATTTCTTGAATTGCCCCAATTAAAGAATTAGTTAAAACAACGAATAAAATAATTGATGGTTCAATAAAACTAATTAATAATTCTGTGGAATATTTTCATTTTACTTGAAAGCCTTGAACTATTGACATAATATATGAAAGTAATGTAGCACATAATAAAATAATAACTAGTAAATCTTTAAATTGGTTAAGATATATTAAAAAAGAATTTTTCTTTTTCTTAATTGCTAATTCATTTTTTCCGAATATTTCTTGGCGTTTTTTTACTTCTTCATTATTTAGGCCTTCTTCGATATTTGTATTTAAATATGCTGAATAATCAATTTGTTCAGTTTTTAATTTTTGGGTTTCTTTCGCTTTATTCATGTTATACCTAATAATACTATATTATTACTTCTTTTAATTTTTTAATTATTTGATCATAATTAAACATTTTATTTCTATCTCTATTGTATAAATAATTTTTCATTATGTTTTTTCATGTCATTCGAAATGTATCTGACTTATCATCCACAGGTTCATGGAACATTTTTAAATCTTGGCCTAAAGAAATTTTTCTCATAATATTTACATAAGATTTAATAGTTGCACTATCTAAATCATTAGCAACCATTTTATATTGTTGAATAAAATTTCTTGAAGGAAATGCATAATTTAATTTAAGAGCAAAATATTCAGTTGGAGTTAAATTTAAATTAAATTTTTTATTATTTATATTAAAAGTTCATGTGTATTTTTTATTATATGCTCAATAAACAAATTTCTTTGTTTCCGCATCTTCTTTTTCAGATTTTTTTATTCCAATTAGATTAACACCTTCGTCAAAAAATGTCTCGTTTGTTTGACTTTCATTTAGCTTTGTTGGAGTTTGAATAATTTCTAGATCTTTATAATTGTTAGTTGTTTTCAAGAAAGCTAATTGACGGGACGACCATTGTGAAAAAATACCATAATTATTAACATAATTTTGATTATGTTCAGTTTTATTGTAATGTAAGACATTGTTTTTAATTAAATTTGCTTGATATTCAAAAATTTCTTTAAGCTTATTATATGACTCAAAACCGTTTGTAAAAAGTTCAGAATAATTTAAATTATGGCCTTTATATTTAAGAAAATAATTATCATAATTACCATTTGCTTTGTTAAATCCTAATAATGTTGTTAGTGTTGATATTCCTTTATTATAAAAAATATGTTTCATATTTTTGTCTTGGAAACTTTGTAATTTGTCGTTTCTTATCAATTTAGAAATAGTTAAAGAAAAATTAAATATTTTTTCATAATAATTAAAAATGCTATCATCATAATTAAAATTTGAGTCAGAAAAAATTTTGTCATTAATAACTGAAGTAATGTTATTTTTATTATCATTAAGTAATTTTCAAATTTTATTTACTTCATTTTTAGTTTTAGCATCTTGACTTTTATAATATTCAATAAATGATTTTAATTTGTTAGCATTTTCATTACTGATTATTGTTTTATTTTTTATTTTATTTTCTAAATTTTTATCTTTATCATTTTGATATGTTTCTTGAAACTTTTGTAATGAATATAAAACATAACCAAGTGTCAGTTTATTTATAACTAATGATTCTGTTCCTGATGCAAAAGGTAAAATATATTGTCCGTTTTGCTTATTAATTTTTGAAAGTCATTTATTAGAACTTAAAAATTGGTTTAAAAGGTCTGAATTTTTTATTTCATTGTAAAAATTAAGTGAGCGTTTATATTTAGAAATCAAATATGCAGCAGAAGGATAGTGAAATAATAAATTTGAAATATTTTTTTCTTTATTTTCTAAATCTAATGAAAGTTGTAAATATAACTTACGTAAATCCGCATATTGTTTAACAACAGCTTTATAATTTTGTGGATTTTCTTTATTATATAAATTAACTAATTCATTAATTAAATTTCGTCTTTGTGGATCGCTAAAGGGATTTAATATTTCAATTTGTCTTTTTTTACAAGATAAAGAAAAAAGAGGGAGTAATGTTATTGTTGCAAAAGATAAAAATAAAATTTTGGTTTTTGATTTCATAATTAATTAATTATAAAATAATCTAGGGTTAAACTAGGACAAAAAAATTAGACTCATAATTAACGTTATGAGTTTTTTTATCATTTTTAAGAAAAGAGGGATTTAATGGGTAGACATTTAAAGAAAAATGAATGATTAAAAGTTTTTAATTTATACGAACTATATATTAACTATGACATAACAAAAAAAGAATTTATGTCTAAATACATTCGAATAACAAAGAAAAATATCAATTATTGAAAGAATGCTTTACATTTGATTAAAACCAAATTTAATAATTATAATTTAGGTATGAATATAGAATCACAGACCGGGAAAGCTCCTAAAAAAGGCAAAAATGTTGGTAGAAGAAAAAAGAATAAAAAGGATGATGAATTAAGAGAAAAATTGCAAGATGAAGCATTGAGTAAATTAAGTAAAGAAGATCTTAAAAAATTAATACTAAACGTTTATTATGAAATAATACTTGATAAATATAAAAGTAAAAATTTGGACGAAGTTGTAAAGAAAATTAAAAAGACAATTTCAAATAAATTAACAAACGCTGGAATAATGAATGTATTAGGTATAAAAAAATCCACCTTTTACTATAGATTGAAAAATAAAAGCAATAGCAAAACACAAAAAATTAAATATGAAATGGAAATAGTTAAAGCTTTTAATACAAATAAAGGTAGATTTGGAAGAGAAAGACTATCTATTTTTCTAAAGAAAAATAATAATATTTCAATAAATGCACGCACTTTAGGTAGATATATGCAAAAACTTAGCTTGCATTGTTCAATAAGACAAGCAAAAAGAAAACGTGAAGTAAAGAATACAAATGTAAAATTTTTAAACATCGCTAATCGAGATTATGATGGAAAAAATAATGATATTTATGCTACTGATGTGTCATACATTCCTTCACCAAAAGATGTGAGAGAAAATCATGTTTATCTATCAGTATTAATTCATCACAAGACCAAAAAAATTGTAAGTTGAAATTTATCAAAAAACAATGATGTTTTTCTTGTAATGAAACATATTTCATCAACAAAATTTCCGTCTAATTTTATAATTCATTCAGATCATGGATATCAGTATTCTTCACATGATTATCTAAATTTTATGAAAAAACATAATGGAATTATTTCAATGTCAAGAGTTGGAAATTCTTTAGATAACAGAGAAATTGAATATTTTTTTTCGATATTAAAAACTGAAATTTTTCCTATTTTTCAACAAAAAGTTAAAACATTAACATTTGATGAGTTAAGAGAAAAAATTGACCAATTTATTAATTGATATAATAATGAAAGATTTATTAAGAAATTCAATTTAAAAACCCCTCATGAATTATGAGAGGCCTATACAAAACAAATAAATCGAGTCTAATTAATTTGTCCTAGTTTAGGGTTTTCCTAGATTATTCATTATTTTAAATTTTGAGTTAAATTTTCTTCTTGTTTGTTAGTATTGATATTTTGTGTTGCAACTGAGCAATTATCGTTAGTTATTCTTTTAATTTTAAATATACCTTTTCACATTCATGCAAATGCAGGAGCTAAAAAAGCGCCAAGTAAAAACATTAATAAATCTAAGATAACTATTATTGCAATTTTTCCGCCTTTATAAAACAAAGGTTTTTCAAAGTTTAAAAATGCATATACAACGACATTATATTTTGAATATTGATCTTTAAACTTAGGAACATTTTTTATCATAATTTGTTTACCAATGAAAAACATAATCATCGCCATAAAGAAATATAATAAAACCATAATATTTGTTAATCATAATTGAGATGTTTTAAGGGTTATATCTTTTCTCACTAGTCCTAACATAATAAATCCAAATAAAGGATTTATAGCATGCAAAATAAATGAGGGAATTGCTGCTGAAGGATTATGTCATACTCCATTTTTTAGAGAAACAAAAAATATTAGTGTTCAATATATAATAAAGGTAATTGTTATATTTGTTACTGCAAAGAAAAAGAAAAATTGTGCTTTTTGTTTGGTTACATATAATGGAAATACAATCATTGAAATTGCTAATAATCAATTACTAATCATTGTAAAAGTTGTGCCTTGATTTCACATTAATGCTAAAGCATTAGGAAAAAATTCTTTACCTTTATCGCCTTGGCCTATTAAAGAATCTGCTCCAGAAGATTTTAATTGTTGGATTGCTTTTTGAATTCCGTGAATATTCATGTAGTGAAGTAAGATTGAAAAATCAATAATCAATAAAATTCAACCTAAAATGAATATTGCTTTTAGTATTGGTTTTCATGTTTTAAATTGTTTAAAAAAACAATTATTACATGATTTAACTTGTTTTGTGTCTTGTTTATTATTCATAATGTCAAAAATTATAAATAAAAACTCAAAATTAATTTGAGTTTTTTTAAACAATTGAATATTGTAGCCTATTCAATACTAAATTTGATTTATATATTATTGGGTAAATGGATTAATTGGATAAGCAATTAATCCATAAGCAGCAACCGCCGCTATTGTAATACCTATAGCAATAACTATTCCAATCATAATTCATGAAATAATTTTACTTTTTTTGCGTTTTTTTTGCATTTCAGTTAATGCATTAATATCATAATTATCCATATTCTATCCTTTTGTAGCTTTCCCTTGTCTTGAAATAGCATTCATAATTCTTTTTCTTAAGACAAAGTATACAATCATCATAGGTAATATAGCTAATATTGTAGCAGCCATACGAATACTTACATAAACTCTATCATCAATAGGATCTTTACCAGTATCACGCAATCAAATATTCATAACGGTTCATGCACCTTTTCAGTTTTTACCTAAAACAACTAATGGTCATGTATATGAATTTCATGAGGCAAAAGCTGTTAAGATAGCAACAGTTCATGTTGTAGGTTTAACCATTGGTAGTGCAATTTGTGTAAAGAATTTAAATCCTGATGCACCATCTAACATTGCAGATTCACGAACTGAGTTAGGAATCGCTTCAAATGCATTTCGATACATAAAACCTGAAAATACAGATGCAGCAAAAGGCATTGCTAAGGCTAAAACTCTTTGCGGTCCTTGCAACCAATTTAGTTTGGAAACAATACTATATTGTCCCGCTAAAAGAGCAACTTCAGGTAAAACTAATAACATAAGGAAAAATCCTCATCATTGATTTTTACCAGTTCATTTTTTAATTGCAAAAGCATATCCGAAAGTTACTGAGAAAAATATTCTTAAAACTACAGAAAGCGCAGTGATTGCAGCAGTAAAGAGTATAGCTTTTCCATATCCACTTTCTAATGCTTTTTTAAAGTTTGATCAATATAATGCTATTTTATTTGAATTAAGATCATGTGGATATCAAATAATTGAATCTCTTGATCAAGTATCTTGTCAATTTTGATTAAGCAATGATTCATTAATCATAAAATAAAATGGAAATATCAAAATTAAACCAAAGAAAACTAAAATAAGAATTTTATATGCTCAACTTAAAATTATTGGTAATGGCTTTGTATCCTCTATAGGTTTAGCCATTTCCTCTTGTCTAGATTTTAAATAGCGCTTTTGGCTTGA
Organism: Metamycoplasma faucium; assembly: GCF_045160055.1. GTDB lineage: Bacteria > Bacillota_I > Bacilli_A > Mycoplasmatales > Metamycoplasmataceae > Metamycoplasma > Metamycoplasma faucium. Next base: position 769,021 of record NZ_CP088155.1, read on the forward strand.
ATGACGTGCTTTCAATCTTGTTAAGGACATTCATTTCTCCTATCTTTAGACTTGCTTTAAATGTTAGAGCAACTATTTTTCTTAATGAGTAAGATACTACTACACCAATAACAAATAATGTAATTGATGCAGCACCTGCTAATGCAAAATTTCCTTCGTTTACAAATTTATAAACCATAAGCATTAATGATGAACCACCGTTTAATGCAGCAGCATTGGGATCATTATTAAACAATGCTAATGGGAAAACTTTAATTCCATTAATTAACCCCATTGTAACTAAGAATGAAACGGTTTTTCTAATTGATGGTAATGTTACAGAAAAAAATTGTTTTCCTTTGCTTGCTCCATCAATAGCAGCAGCTTTATATAATTGTTGGTCAACAGATAACATAGCAGTTGTTAATATTAAAATTTGAAATGCTAGATTACCTCAAACTCCTCTTATTAGAATAACTAATAAAGGTTTTCATGAATGAATATCACCTGAATCTAAAAATCTGATATCTTCCTTAATTAGACCTAATGATTTTAAAGTTAAATTTAATATTCCTGGACCTGTTGAGTCAGAAGTTTTAAACAAATAGAAAAATGATAATGAAACTGCAACTGCTGAAGTAACATATGGTAAGAAGAAAATAGTTTGTCAAAATCCTCTTGCTCATTTTTTTACTATTTGAGTAATCGCAACAGATACTAATATTGAAATTACTAAACTTATTGGTAATGCAGTCATTGCATAAATTATTGAATTTCTAACTCCGACTTTATACATGTCTAGTTCAAAAATTCTTTTATAGTTATCAAATCCCGGTCTTATTTCATCTGCATGAAAACCAGTATTAACTATAAATGAGTTTGCCAAAACAATTATAAATGGTATGAATGTAAATAGAAATATAGTTAATATTGATGGAAGCATCAATAAAAATGGTTTTCAAAGTGGTGTTTTTTGGTTCAAAATGCTTAAACTATCACCAATATTTTTGATTCGATATTTTTTTCAAAAATATGTTTTCACTATTCAATTCTTTCTGTGGTTTCCGCATCAAATAAATGCAATGATTTCGAATCTTTTATTGATAGTTTGATTTCTTCGCCAAGTTTATAATTATGTTTTTTAGTTAAATATACGTTAGCTAACATATTTATGTTCTTAATAAATATTTGTGCTTGTATTTCTTTTCCTAAATATTCAACTACTTTTAATTCACCAACAAATTTACCTTCTTCATCTTCAATTAATGATTCAGATCTAAAACCAACATGAATTTTGCTTTTTGAATATGATTTAGGACAAGAAGCAATATTGTCTTTTTCAACATAAATTTTTCCACCTTTAACATCAGCTTCAAAAATAGTCATTTCAGGCATACCTAAGAACTTAGCAACAAATTCATTTTTAGGAGCTAAATATAATTCCATAGGCGAACCAATTTGTTGAACTTTTGCAGTTGACATACATACAATTTTGTCGCTAATTGACATAGCTTCTTCTTGGTCATGGGTAACAAATACAGTTGTAATCCCTAATTCTTGTTGAATTGATCTAATTCATTTACGTGTTGAAATACGTAATTTTGCATCAAGGTTAGATAAAGGTTCATCAAGTAATAATATTTTTGGTTTCTTAACAATTGCTCTAGCAATAGCAACACGTTGTTGTTGCCCGCCTGATAATTGAGTTGGTTTTTTACCTAAATTTTTTGTAATATCAACTCTTTTAGCAACTTCTAAAACATCTCGAACCATAGCTTCTTGAATTGTTAGAACATCTTTTTGATAAAACTCAATTTTTTCTTTCAATTCTTTTGGAAGCATAATGTATAAATTGTTCATTGCTTTCTTGAATTTTTTAAAATTGTTCACAGGTAAAATCTTAGCTGAATCAAATATCGGGTTAAATGTTGCAATTAATTTTTCTTCATAGATTGCTAATGTTGTTTTAATATCATTAGATAATCTTTTTACTAAAAGTTTAACGTCGTTATTTAATTCACTAGATTTCTTTAATTTTAGAGCTTCTTTTAAAGCTATTTTAGCTTCAGAAATTAATTGATTATTTCTTTCTTTTGCTTCATGATATACTTGTTCGTATTCTTTTTCTAATTCTTGAATTTTTGTTTTAGTTGAAATTTTAATTTCAGCAATTTTAGCTTTATATTCAGTAGTTAAAATTGCAATTTTTTCTTCAATTTCTCCAATTAAAGAATTATTATTTTTCATTTTAGCAATAGCAATTTCATTTTGTAAATTGTTTCATGCAACTTTGTAGGCAAGATCTTCTTTATTTTGGTTTGTTTTTTGATCCGCTTTAACATTTTTAATTTCTTTTAAAACTTTTTTTGTTAAGTTTGTAAGTTCAGCAATTTTTTTTGTTTCAGCAAAATTATATTGATTTTGTTGTTGTTCTGCAATATCATTTAATTTTGCTTTAACTTCAATTAAATGTTTTTTAGTTTCTTTTGGATTATCTATTGTATGAAAACATTTAACTTTCAAATCCTCAATTATTTCATTTGAAACATTAAAATGTTTTAATATTAATGAAAATATTTCAAGTTGAGCTAATTTAGATTTTTCTAAAGTTTCATCTTTTCAATGTTGATCATTTAGTAATGGGAATGCAATATTTTCATAAACTGTCATATGAGGATATAAAGCATAGTTTTGAAAAACCAGTCCAAGTTCTCTTTGTTGTGGAGAATATTTAGTTACATCAAGACCTGAAAAGAAAATATTCCCGCTTGTTGGTCTTAATAAACCTGATATTGCATTAAGAGTAGTAGTTTTACCAGAGCCGGAAGGACCTAATAAAGTTACAAGTTCTCCTTTTTCAATTCTAAATGAAACATTATCAACGGCAACAGAATCACCAAAGTCAATAATTAAATCTTTAATTTCAATTGCTGCATTAGATTTATTTTGTTCGTAACGTTTATGTGATAACTCATGAATTTCATTCTGAGTTAATTGTTTTGTGTTATTTTTCTCTTTTGTTGTATTATTAGGCATATAAATACCTTTCTATTTTATTTTTATTTTTTAACTAATTTACTAATTTACTAATCTTCTCATTTTAATTTATTAGATTTCAATAACTTATTAGTGTGTTGAATTCATCTAAATAATTGATTTTTTTCATTTTTTCTATATTTAGAAAATTTCGATGATAAAATTCCTTCACTTTCACTAATTAAACTTGTTCCATGAGATTTATAATTTGCAGAAAATTGATATGGATTTTTAAAATCTTTTTTATAAAATCCACGTTTTTTAGCAATACCATCATTAAATGCATATGCTAAATAAGGCAAAATTAAATCAGTAAACATTTCTTTTATTTTTTTATTGTAATTAGCTCTAAAAGAGGCTAAATATTCATGATTCCATGGTAAACGAGGCAAAGTATATCCTCCAGCTAACATTTCTGTTGAAAAATTTCTTTCAAAATTTTCTCCAAAAAATAGATCTGCAACATATCTATCATATGTTTTAGAAGATCAATTTGGACTTACCATTCTTACTTTTGTTCCAACAGGAATTAAAGACTCTGCAAATGCATGATCACGTAATGCATATGCTTTTTCCACAGGATCAACTTCTTGACCTGGAACATGTTCTTCAAATGTATCAATTGAAGGAATTCTTAATTTAATTATGTCACCTACTTTAAAAGTAGTACTATAATTTCCAATTTTTTTAGGCAATTTTGTTATTTTAGCGTAAACAGTATCACCATCAACAACTTTGGTAATTTCACCTTCCATTGAATGAAACCAATCTCAATATGTTTCTGTATATTCTTTTAGCATTGGCAACCCTGTTTCTGGATCGGGTTTTTCGCTTTGGGCTTTTTGAGTTACTTTTTGATTTAATAATTTACCAACTTTTGAATATTCTTTTAATGGCAAACCATTAAATCCTTCTTTATTATCTGGATGTTCTAATAATTTTGTTTTTTCATAATCAGTACAACTAACTGATAACAATGAAAATGAACTCATTAAAGAAGAAATAGAAACTATTGGAATTAATAATTTAAGTTTTTTCATATTTCATTAAAAATCAATAAATTTTTGGTAAAACTTATTGATTTTTTTCCTTTTTATATTAATTTAAGTTTTTTATTATTCAATAAATGTTTGTTTAATTGATTTAACTAAATCATCAAAGCTTGATGAGCTTTTGTTAACCAATGATTTAAATGATGATTCCATTGCTTTACGTAAAACATTTGATAATGGTGAAGCAACGTCATCAACAATTTTGTATTTGTCAGCTTCATCAATTGTCTTCTTAAATCCTTGGAATGCTAATTGTGATGCATAATCTAATTTTTTAATAACTGGATCATCAATAGATTTTTTCATATATTCTTCAGTTGGAGAAATATATCCAGATAATTTATTAAATATGTTAATTATACTGTCATTTTTTTCTGTTTTTTTATCAACTTTTATTTGTTCATCACTTTGTAAAACATATTGTGTAAATCATTTTAAAAATAGTTGAGTAGCTTTATCTTCACGTGCATTAGCATGAATTGGTACAAATGAAGGGCCTTGTGTAAATACTGAATTTGTTTCGTTGTTGCTTTTTCCAGCTAAATATGGAGCATGGTAATGTTCAACATCAGATTTATTAGCAACTTCAGCAGCAGATTTTTTAACATAAGATACAATTTCCTTTGGAAGATAATATCATGTATATGTATCATCAACTTCTTTTCCACCTGAAAGTTTTTTAAAAATACTTCCTAATTTTTTAGCACCTGGTAATTCAATTTCTTTTTCATTTCCATCTTTGTCTCTTAATTTTGCATATACCTTGCCATCTTTTTCGATGAGATCTTTTGATGAAGATAGAGCTCCTTGTTCATCAAATGATTTAAGTAAATCTTCTGAATCTTTATCTTTTGCTTTTAAATTATATTGTCCTGTCAATGTTGCAGTATGACTATAAATTTTATTCTTGTGTCCTCTCAAATCATTTATTTGTCATAACACATTTGATTCAGGGTTTTTCTTTTCTAATAATTTACCATAATCGATGGTTTGTTCCGGTGCAATGCCTGTTAAATTTCAATATGCATATTCAACACCGCCTTCACCTTTAGCAAAAGTATGTGAGTATCCTGCGGTTGAACCTATTGAAATACCTAATTTATGTGGAACTAAACTAGATGATCCATATGCTCCTGAACCACCAACTCAAATTGCATTATATTGAATTGCTCTTCTTAAAATTTCAGTGACTTCTTCAAATAATTTATATTGTTTTGAATTTTTATCATTTATAAAACTTGAAAAATCATATCCGCCAGTTTTACTAAATTTATCATCTTTATTAATGAAGTTTTGGCTTAAATCACCCTTTGTTAAAGAAGAAGCTAATGCATTAATTGCATTCATAATTGAGTCAAAACCAACTATAGCTAAATCTTTTTTCTTTGGAAATGCTCTTTTTGCTCAAATTGCAAAATCAATTAATTTAGTATATGAATTAAAAATATCATCAGAAATTGTATAGTTTTCTAATTGTTCTTTTAAAGCATTTAAAACTTCGCCATCATCTAATTTAGATTTATCTCATATTTCATCAACTTTTTCACCATCTTTAGTTTTTGTTCCACTATTGATGTATCCTTTTAGAATTTCCTTAATTTTTGTTGAATTAGAATCATCAATTTTTGCTCCTCATTCCATTAATTGATGAATTAATTTTCCTACTACAGGTTTATTAACTGCAGCCATTTCTGAAGATTTAGACATTGGGATTACTCATTTTTCATTTTTAGTATTTCCCGCAATAGTCTTGTTAACATCTTTAAATGAAGAAGCATATTTTATCGCATCAAAATCTGCATCTGATAAACCTAAATTCATTTTATATTTAGAAATTAACGAAGCAGCAGCTGGATAATTAATAATAGCATTATAAAATTTATATTTTTCTTTGTTTTTTAGTTTAGTTGTTAAATCATCTGTATTATATCCATTAGGTGCTGGTGTTAAACTTGCTGGTAAATATCCTTCTTTTTGTTTTTCAGGATGTTTTTTTAATCAATCATTATAAAAATCAATAATAGCCTTTAATGCTTTACCTTGTGGGTTTGTTTCAGCAAAACCTGTACTAATATCAACAGTGCCATTATCTTTTTGATCAAATCTAGGAGTACATAATGCACTCATCGATCCCATTGCACCAACAACTAAAGGTATTGAAGCAATTAATAATTTTTTAGCATTTTTATTCATTTTTTTAGTTTTTTACCTTTCTTAATAATTTAAAATTAAATAAAAAAGCACACATTAAAACAAGCTACATTATTTTAATATGATGCTTTTTAGTGAAATATATAAATCAAATATTATTTTTCACATATATAATTTTAATATATAAATGATTTTCTAAATGAAAAATGTTACATATATAAATATAATATTTATATATAGACAATTAATAGGAGAAATAATGGCAAAAAACGATTGAAAAATAGCTAAAGAGGCTATTGAAGAATTCAATAATATTTTTATCTTTCATCATATTAGACCAGATGGTGATTGCTTAGGTTCACAATTCGGTCTAAGAGAACTTATCAAATTAAATTATCCTGAAAAGAATGTATTTGTATTTGGCGATCAAGGAATATTATTTCCTTTTTTAAAATGAGATTTTGATAAATTTGATGAAGTTGATAAAAAATACTTTAAAAATTCATTAGGAATAGTTGTAGATGCTAATGAATCAAACAGAATTCAATACGCAAATTACATTTTGGATAAAAACTTTACAAAAATGTTACGTATTGATCACCACCCAAATGACCCAGATATTAAATATGATTATACTTGAGAAGATCATACCTTTGCAGCATCTGCAGAACAAATTGGATACATTGCAATGAATGCGAAATGAAAAATTAATCAAAAAGCTGCTAAGTATATTTATTTAGGAATAAATACTGATAGTGGGCGTTTTCAATTCGATAGTGTAGCAAAAAGAACTTTTGATGTTATGTCATATTTACATAATGCAAAAGACTTTAAAGTATGAGATATTAATTTACCACTTTCATATAAAGATGAAAGAAAAGTTAAATTTTCAGCTTATGTATTATTAAATTATAAGAAACAAGGAAAAGTATTATATTTCCACGTAACTAAGAAAATTCAAAGAAAATTCAAACTAAGTTCAGATGAAGCAAATGATGTTGGAGTTTTATCAAATATTGGTGATTGCAGAGTATGAGTATTTTTTATTGATTTGCCTGATGGTAATATTCGAGCTAGAGTTAGAAGCAATAGTGTTTGAATTAATAAAGTTTGTGAAAAATATAAGCCAGGTGGAGGCCATGAAATGGCAGCAGGCGCAATGGTTCACAATAAAAAAGAAATGAAACAACTTATAAATGATTTAGAAAGTGAAATTAAAAAATATGAATCTAACAATAACTAAAGAAAAATTATCATTGTTTAAACAAATTGAAGAAAAAATTAAAAAATATCAAAACATTATTATTTTTCACCATATTAGACCAGATGGTGATTGCTTAGGTTCACAATTTGGAATGAAATATTTACTTGAAGAAAATTTCCCAAATAAAAATATATTTACAATTGGCGACCCTAAAGGTTCATTTCCTTTTTTGAATTTTAAAATGGACAAAATTGAAAATAAACCTATTGAAAACTCATTAGCAATCATTGTTGATGCTAATTTTAAAGAGAGACTGGAATGTCGCACTTTTTTAGACAATAACATTTTTAATGAAACAATCAGAATTGATCATCACCCTAATGATGATGATCTTGATGCTTCAATTAGATGAATAGAACCAGAAGCACCTGCAGCAGCTCAACAAGTAACTGAACTTGCATATCATCTAAATTGAAAAATGAATAAAGAGGCAGCAACTTATTTATATTTAGGTATTTATACTGACTCAGTTCGGTTAACAACTAATACTACAACTGCTAAAACTATGGCTTTAGTTTCATATTTGTGAGAACATAATGCTAATAAAAATTTAATACATTCTGAAATGGCAAAAAAAACATTAAAGGACATTCGCATTAATGCATTCATTCAACAAAACATGAAAATTGAAAATCAAGTTGTTTCATTTTATTTTGATTTAAAAAATCAAAAAAAATTAGGAATTTTAGATCCTTTACAGGCTAATCGACCATTCACTTTAGCATCAATTGATGATAATAAAATATGAGTATTTTTCACACAAGAGGACACAAATAAAATTCGTTGTGAATTTAGATCAAATGGACCTTGTGTTAGAAATGTTGCAATTAAATGAGGAGGAGGAGGACATCACCGTGCTTCAGGGGCTCAAATTGACAATGCTAATAAAATTCCTCAAATAATTAAAGATTGTGAAAATGAAGTATTAAATTTAAAAGAATACGAATAATATTTTAAAAATATATGAAACTATTAAAAAAATATACTTATACAATAAGTATTAAGAAATGATAGTTTCATTTTTTTAATTTCTTGGTTCCTTTTCAATAATATTTATTAAGAGGACAAAATGAAACAAATTAAAATAAGTATATTTGATAAAATAACTAAAAAATTGGCAAAAGATATTTCTAGTAACTATAATGATGTAGAATATTTTAATATAGAAAATGTTGAAAATAAATATCAACGCGGAATCTTGATATTATGAGATATAAGGAACAAAAAAATGACTGAGAGTTCAAAATTAACTATAAACAATAAATTAGATTTTATTATTAGTGAAATAAGTGTAATTAAGAGCGATATAGTTGAAATTAAGAAGGATGTTGCTCAATTAAAAATTGATGTTGCTGATCTTAAGAAGGATGTTGAAATGTTAAAATCATTCCATACAGAAGACATTAAAAATTATTTAAGAAATAAAAAATAAAAAATGGCGATCGCAGCAGGAGTTGAACCTGTGACCCCAAGCTTAGGAGGCTTGTGCTCTATCCACTGAGCTATGCGACCATCCAATTTTTAAATTATATATTATTATTTTTCATCATCATAATCTTGCAATCTATACAAAGCATTTATATAAATATCAAGAGAATCTTTTATTTCGGAAAAAGTAAAGTATTCATTTGGGCCATGCATTAAATGCATATATTTAGTTGAACCAAATGCTACACAACGATCAAACAAGCGAGCATAGGTACCACCGCCAATAGCAATTGGCTCAAGATTTTCACCATAGTGTTCGTTATGTGTTTCCATAAGGATTTTAACTAATTTATCATCTTTATCAATTCTTTTTGCTGGTTTAGTAGATATTGGTTCGATTTGAATTTTATTGTTTAATTTTGCAACATATTTGCTCAAATCACTAAAAATTTCACTACGACTATGAGTAACCGGAACTCTTAAATCAAATCCTAAAATATAATGACCGGGAATAGTTCTAATCATGCCTAAATTTGCACTTAATTTTCCAGAATAGTCTTCATATTTTGGAAAAATATTTTCTAAATCAAATTTATCATCAACAAAATTTTGGGTTATAAATTTTAGTAATGCATTTGATTTAAATTTAGGCATAAATTCTTGAAAAGCCTTGAAAAATTTAATAATTGCATTATCTCCTTTTTCAGGAGTTGAACCATGTCCAGATTTTCCAATAATTTTTAAAATTCCTTTAGTTTCGTCATATTTTGTTTCACCGTCTTTAAATAATGATTGCATATTATTAATTTCAGGGTACTTAGCATATATTGAATCAGGAATTTGATTAACAACTTTTCCTGCCTCAAGTTTTAAATTAGGAATTTCTGGGAATCATAAATTTACATGATATATTAATTTTTCTGCATATATTAAAGGCCACTCACCATCAGGTGTATAAGAAATATAAGGTGTGCCAAAATCTTTTAAATACGTTTTCATTGATAACATATTAGTTTCTTCAGATAATCCAAATATTATTCGAATAGACCATTTACTATCTAAAAGATTTTTATCCTTAATATATTTCATTGCATATAAATTTATAATAGCAGGGCCTTTATCATCTAATGATCCACGACCAAATAATTTATCTTTTTCAATAATTGGACTAAATGCATCTGATATTCATTGTTCTTTATCACCTTCGGGAACAACATCTAAATGAGCTAAAATTCCAATAATTTTTTTACCATTACCAAGTTGGGCAAAACCATACATTTTCTTAGGGTCTTTATAAACTATAAAACCAAAGCTTTTTGCTAACTTTAAAATATAATTTAAGGCATTGTTACAATCTATGCCAAATGGATATGTATTAACTTTAGAAAACTTTGAAATTGAAGGAATTTTACAAAGTTGAGCCATATGGTCAATCATTTGTGAAAATTCTTTTTTTGTTTGTTTGTATCTTATATATTCTTTTTTCATTTATCCTCATTATAAAAAAATAAGTATTTTTAATTAAAATACTAATTTTTATTAAATTTATTTTTTATTTTCTAGGTTAGTTTTTTTAGGAGTTGTTACAGTTTTATTTGTTGAAGAAGTAATTTTGTCCTTTTTAACTTCGCTCTTTTTAGTTTCTAACCCGTTTTTAGCTTGGCGTCTTTTTTCTCTTGCTAATTCTTTAGCTAATTTAGCTTTACGTTCAATAGCACGTTTTTTATTTCTAGCACGAATATCTTTTCTCATTTTTAGTCCTTAATTAATGATAAATTAATAATGTATTAAATTATAATCATTTTATTTTTTCTTTTTTCATATTTTAAAATCGTCTGTTTTTCCTAAAATAGAATCTAAATCTAAACTTTCCATTGCGGCAATTTTTTTGTCAACACTTTCTTTTGTAACTACTTTCTTTTCTTTAGGTTTAGATTCTTCTTTTTCAAAAATCTTTCCAATATCAAGTGATGCCTCTTGAGTAGTTGTAAAATCGATGTCAACTTGGTTATCATCTTCAACATCAACATTGTGTTTGTTTGATTTTGAAATTCCTTCTAGCGTTTTATCAACAATAGTAATTTTCTTAGTGTCATCCTCGAATTCATTTGTATTTTCAGTTTTGGTTGATACATCTGCTTCTTTAAAATCGATGTCATTTTCAGGTGCTTCTAAATTATTATCATAATATGCATCATCATATAAATAATCATGTTTGAATATTACAGTTTCAGCTGATAAAGTTAAGTCAAGATTATCTTCATGGAATTTTCTAATTTCGTCTCGCATTTCTTTTGGTGTATCTAAATCACTAAGTTCATGGATTTTATATGGTTGTATTAAATAACCTATATTATTAGCAAATTTAAAGCGAGATGTCGATAGTGGATCTTTGATGTCGCTAAATTGAATTTTCTTAAGATCAAATTTTTCTGGTTGATTATCACCATTAGTAAATAAATAGTTTAACTCTTTTGTTCAGTTTTCAATACCAATAACTTGAGATTTAACAGATTTAGTTGGAAAATAAAATATTTTGCCCCGTGAATTTCTACCAACTGGTTTAATATCTTTAACACGGCAACGTTTGAATTGCCCTTTATTTGTCACCAAAATTAATTTTTCACTTGAAGTGGGTTTAAATGTATTAAAAGCTTCGATGTATGAATTAGGTTCTAACTTAATAAGTGAAATCCCAGCAGCTTTTGAAGAATATTCAGGAATAATTTTGTCATCAAAGAAATAATAAATACCGCCTGTTATTAAAATAAATAACATTTTTTCAAGATTTGAAACTTTAACATCAACAAGTTCATCATTTGGACGCATCATTATACATGAGCGTTTTCTTGCAACTTGCTTATCCATAAATTCAGTTAAATTAATTTTTTTAGCGGAACCTAATTTGGTTAAAAGAATTAAATTTGCATAAGTTTTAAACGAAGCTATTTCCATAATTCGAATAATTATTTCATTATTATCTAATGCAACCATAGATGAAACATGATCACCTAAATCTTTTCAGTTACATTCTTTTAAAGTATGTGCATCTAAAATAAAATAATTACCTAAATTAGTAAAAAATATTAGTTTTGAAAGCGAATTTATTTTATCGTAATAAAATATTGCATCATTTTCTTTTAATTTATATGTATCAAACTCATTAGCATTTCTTGCCTTTTTGCTAATACGCTTAATATATCCTTGTGCAGATATAAAGAAATAAAAATCCTCATTTTTAGCTAACAATTTAGTATTAACAAAATTGCTTACTTTTTCATCACTTATTTGAGTTCTTCTTGGTATACCATATGTTTTTTGAATTTCTTTTAATTGACTTATTAAAAATTTGTCAAATTCAGACGAATCACTTAGTAATAAATTGCATTTTGCAATCAATTCTTCAAGTTCCCGTTTTTCAGCTTGATATTCAAGTTGATCCATTCTAGATAACTTATAAAGTCTTAATTCAGCTATTGCAGTAGCTTGTAAATTAGTAAATCCAAAAGTTTGTTCAAGTGCTAAAATTACACCTTTTTTAGAATTATCACTATTTTTAATAACTCTAATAACTTCATCACTTATTTCAGCAACACGAATAAATCCTTCAACAATTTCAAGTCTAATTTTATGTTTTTGTAAATCGTATTGAATACCTTTAGTATTTATATCACGTAAGTGAGATAAATATGCATACAAAAGCATCTCAAGATTCATAAGTTTAGGTGCGTTTTCATAAATTGCAACCATATTATAGTTATATGAAATTCTTAAATCGGTTTTTGACATTAAATAGTTAATTATTGGTTGAGCATTAGCTTCCTGATCAAGTTCAAGATAAATTGATATACCTTCTCTATTTGATTGATCTCTAACTTCTTTAACTCCATTGATTGCCTTATCAATAACTAATGCATCAATATCAGCAACTAGTTTAGATTTTACAACCCCAAAAGGAATTTCATATATTTCAATACCTACTATTTTATCTGGTTGCAATTCATCAGCAACGAAACGATATCTAGAAGATAAAATAATTTTACCTTGGCCTGTTTTAAAAGCTTGATCAATTCCATCAATTCCATTTATAATACCACCGGTTGGAAAATCGGGACCTTTAACAATTTCACGTAATTCATCAAATTTTGTTGTTGGTTTTTTAATTAATTTAATGGTAGCATCAATAATTTCATTTAAATTATGAGGAGGAATTTCAGTTGCAAAACCAGCAGCAATTCCTTTAGCTCCATTAATAAGTAAATTAGGAATTAAAGATGGTAAAACTGTTGGTTCATATTCAGTATCATCAAAATTAGGAGCCATTGATACAACATTACGATCCAAATCTTTTAGTAATAATTCACTAATTTTTTCAAGCCTTGATTCAGTATAACGCATAGCAGCAGCGGGATCATCATCAATAGAACCTTTATTTCCATGCATTTCAATAAGAGGATAATTGCTCTTTCATTCTTGACACATTCTAACTAATGCTTCATAAATAGATGAATCTCCATGGGGGTGATATCTACCAATAACATCACCAACTATCCTTGCTGATTTTTTAAAAGGTTGATTATTTTTTAAATGTAAGTTTCACATTGAGAATAATATTCTTCTTTGAACTGGCTTTAATCCATCACGAGCATCAGGTATTGCTCTTTGTTGAATAATATATTTAGAATATTTTCCAAATCTATCACTCATTATATCAACCATATTTTTTTCAATTATATTATCAATATATTTATCAATTTCATCTTTGCTAAGTTTACCATCATGATTATTTCTTGACATTTTATTTCCTCCTTTCTATTTTTTATCGTTAATAACAAAATCATCTTCGTTTGAAAAATCAACGAATGCATTGATTCATGCTTTTCTACCAATAACATCATCACTCATTAATGTGTTAACAGATCTTTCAGCCAACATTTCATCAACTATTCTAACTCTAATTATTGATCGAGTAGCTGGATTCATTGTTGTTTCCCAAAGTTGATCAGCATTCATCTCACCAAGCCCTTTATAACGTTGTATTTCATAGTTGCTAAATTTTGATGTTAATTCTCGTAACTCGTCTTCTTCTCAAACATAATATTCTTTTTGCTTAGAACTTTTAACTGTGACTTTGTACAATGGAGGTAAGGCAATATAAACCATTCCTTCATCAATTAATTTTTTCATATAACGATAGAAAAATGTTAAAAGTAGAACTTGAATATGGGCTCCATCAGTATCAGCATCAGTCATAATAATTATTTTCCCATATTGAGATTTTTTAACATCAAAATTACTTTCAATGCCTGCACCAATAGTATTAATTATGGTAGCAATTTCTTCATTTGATAAGATATCAGCAAGTTTAGCTTTAGCAGTATTTATAACTTTCCCACGCAATGGCAAAATAGCTTGTGTCATTCTATCGCGACCCATTTTAGCAGACCCACCAGCAGAATCACCTTCAACTAAAAATAATTCTTTGATTTGAGAATTTTTAGATTGTGCAGGTGTTAATTTACCTGATAATATCTTTTTGTTTTCAAGTTTAGTTTTTACTTTCCTTATTTCATTACGTGCATTTCGTGCAGCAATTCTTGCATCATATGCTTTTTTAATTTTAGTTAAAATAATATCAGCGTCTTTTTTATTTTCATTTAAGAAAAAAGAAAATTTTTCTGAAAAGAATTCATCTATTGCTTCACGAGCTTCAGGTGTTCCTAATTTATCTTTAGTTTGACCAACAAATTCCAGAATTGATTCAGGAACTTTTAAAGAGATTATTGCAATTAAACCTTCTCTAACATCATTACCTTCAAAAGAATTTTTATTCTTAAGAATATTGTTTTTTATTGCATATTCATTAATTGTTTTTGTCAATGCGGTTTTAAAGGCGGTTTCATGTGTACCACCATCACGAGTTTTAACATTATTTACAAAGCTAAAAATTGATTCATTATAATTATCGGTATAAACTAAGGCAATATCAATTTCAATTTTTTTATTAACACCGCTTGCATGAAATACACTGCTAAGGAAAGTTCTTCCTTCAGCAATATATTTAATATATTCTTTTATCCCCTCACTTGCTTCAAAAATAACTCTTTCATTCGTTAGTTCACTATGAAAATGAATTTTTAAATTAGGAATTAAAAAGCTTGATTCCCTTAATTTTTCCTTAACTATTTCACTTGAAAATTTTGCTTTTTTGAATATTAAAGGGTCAGGTCAAAATTGTACTTTTGATCCGTTTTTTGTTGTATGACCAACTTTATGTGTTCGCACTACTATTTTATCTTGTTGAAATTCTGTTTCGTATTCTTCTTTGTTTCGATAAACGGTTGCTAATAATTTAGTACTTAAAGCATTTACTACCGATGAGCCAACACCATGAAGACCCCCGCTAGTTTTATATACGCCTTCATCAAATTTACCACCAGCATGTAATTCAGTAAAAATTAATTCAACTCCTGTTTTGCCTCCGGAATGTCTATCCACAGGAATACCTCGACCATTGTCTTCAACAATACATGATCCATCTTGTTTTAAAGTAACTTTTATTTCATTTGCATGTCCGGCTAATGCTTCATCTAATGCATTATCAACAATTTCTCAAATTAAATGATGAAGTCCTGTTGCATCAGTAGAACCGATATACATACCAGGACGTTTGCGAACTGCTTCTAATCCTTTTAGGACTTTTAAATCTTTTGCTTCATAATTATTTGCCATAATAAAAAAATTATAATTTATTTTATTTTTTTAAACTATAAAAAAAGGCATTTTTATTTGCCTTTATAAATATATTTATATATTTATACAAAAAAATAAATAAAATTATTTTTTTGATGTTTTTGTTTGAATTTTACTTTGATAAAAACTTAATTTTTCTTTTAATAAAGCTAATTTTTTATTTTTTTCTTCAATTAAATTTGGATTTGCTTTTTCAATAAATTTTGGATTATTTAATAATTTTTCATTAAACTCAATGTCAATTTTTAATTGACTAATAATTTTTTTAAATTCCTCTTGTTCTTGTGCTTTTGTTTCTTTACTTTGTTTAATAAATAATTCACATTTTGATAATTTTATTGAAAAATCAGTATTTTTGGTTCATTTAAAATTAGTCATTTTTTCTACTATTTCTTTTTGATTTTCAGATAGTTCAATATCTTTAATTCAATAATGTAAAGTTTCTGATTTCGATATTTTTTTATCTTCACGATATTTACGCAATGTAGAAATTGTTTCAATTAAAAGGTTTACATTATTTGTTTCAACATTCAATTCAGAAAAAATGTGAAATTCATTGTCTAATAATTCCTCAGAATAGATGTATTCAAATAAATAATCAGTGGTAAAAGGCATAAAAGGATGCAATAATATTAATAATTCCCGGAACAAAACATGAATAAAATTATTATTATTTTTAAGTTTTAGAAATTCTAAATACCATGAAGAAAAATCATTAATGATAAAATTTTGTATTGATTTAAAAATTAAACTAAATTCATATTTGTCAATGTCTTTAGTAATTGCTTGTTTTAATAATAAAAATTTATCTAATATTCAATAATCGTATTCATCTAAATTGGTTAAGTTATAGTCTAGAATATTTTTATATTTAATTTGTGATACTAAACGCGCTATGTTTCAGAATTTATTAATAAATAAACGTGCTCCTTGGATTTTTTCTTCACTAAAATTAATATCTTGCCCTGGAGAGGAGTTAAAAATTAATGACATTCTTAAAACATCAGAACCATATTTATCAATAATTTCAATTGGATTGATTCCATTTCCAAGAGATTTTGACATTTTCCTGCCTTGTTCATCGCGAATAAGACCATGAATTAAAACATTCTTGAATGGTTTTTCGTTCATAAAATATAATGATTGAAAATACATTCTGGCAACTCAAAAGAAAATAATGTCATATCCAGTAACTAATAAATCGGTTGGAAAATATCTATTTAAATATTTTTTAGTTTGTGGTCAACCCAAAAACACAAAAGGAGATAATGCTGATGAAAACCATGTATCCAAAACGTCTGAATCTTGTTTTCATCCTTCGCCTGGACAATTAATTTGAACTAGTATTTTATTTCCTTTATATCAAGCAGGAATACGATGTCCTCATCAAATTTGTCTGCTGATTGTTCAATCATTTACATTTTCCATTCATTTTTTAAGAACATCTGCAAACCTTTCAGGAAAAAAGTTAACTTTATCCTCATTATTGAAATGTAATAATAATCTTTCAGCTAATTTATCCATTTTGACAAATCATTGTGGACGAACTAAAATTTCGATTGGAACTTGACTTCTTTCACTATATCCAACATTAGAAGTAATGTCTTCAATTTTTTCAATTAAGTTTCCTTCTTGTAAAAATTCGATGATTTTTGTTCTAGCTTCAAAACGGTCTAATCCTGCAAATTCATTAGCTTTTTCGTTTAATAAACCGTTATCGTCAATGCATTCAATAATTTCGAGATTATTTTGTTTAATAATGTCAATGTCATCCATCGCATGCGCAGAAACTTTCATTAAACCAGTTCCAAAATTTTTATCTATTAATGCCGAAGTAATAATTTTAATTCTACGCTTTGTTAATGGATGTATAACGGTTTGATTTAATAACTTTTCAGCTCTTTCGTCCTCTTGATTAATTGCAATAGCAACATCAGAAAACATTGTTTCAGGTCTAGTAGTTGCAATTAATAAATAAGATGAAGAATCTTCTAAAGGATATTTAATATAGTAAAGTTTTTGTTCAGTTGGTTTTGGAATAACTTCAATATTTGAAAGTGCAGTCTTGAGTTTAGGATCTCAATTTATTGGTTTGCTTGATCTATAAATCAATCCATCATTATAAAGTTTAACAAAGACAGCAAGAACTGCTTCATTAGCTTGTTTATCAAGTGTAAATCTTTCAAAATTATAATCAATAAATAACCCTAATTTTTGTCACTGTTTAGTTATATTATTTGAATAATCATCTTTTCATTCTCAAATTTTTTCAATAAATTTTTCGCGCCCTAAATCATATTTTGTAATATTTTGTTCAAGCAATTTTTTCTCAACTTTTGCTTGTGTCGCAATTCCTGCGTGATCTTTGCCTGGCAAAAATAAAACATCATACCCTTGCAATTTTTTAAATCTAATTATTGAATCCATTAGATATGTATCTAATGCATGACCAATATGCAGATTGCCAGTAACATTTGGAGGTGGCATAATTATTGTAAATGGTAATTTCTTTTCTTGATGTTCAGAAAAGAAATTAGCATCTAATCATTTTTGATATCTACCCTGTTCAACAATAATATGATTATAATTTTTATCCATTTCTTGTTCTCCATCATCATTTAGTTCAACATAATTAAATAGTTGTGTTTCGTCAAAATTTTCACAATCATTAATTTTAGTAGTTTTGTTTTTAATTTTATCTACATCTGAAAAAATTGATTTTTTAAGTACGTCTGTTTTAATGTTTTTAATCGTTGCTCAATCATAAAGTTGATTTTTTGAACATCAAATTGTATGTTCATTATCGACCTCAAAAGGTAAAATATTTTCAAATTTATTAGATTTTAATTCATTATAGCGTGAAATTTTTTCATTAGTATCGCTATCAACATAACCTAACATTGATTTAGTAATTGGATTAATTGGATTTGTTACTACTTGTTGAGTTTTACCTTGTTCAATTACTGTTCCTTGATTAATAATACAAATATCTGTAGTTAATTTACTTGCAATATTTATATTATTTAATAAATAAATACCGATAATTTTTTGTTCAAAAATGTATTTATTTATCTGATCTAATAGTTTTGCTTGTAATTTTTCATCTAATTTAGTGATGTTCCTACCAATGATTATTAGACTTGGTTTATTAATCAATAACTTTTGTTTCTCGATTTGAATCTTTTGACTTAATGTTAAGCTATTAATATCATTATTAATATCTGAAAATGAAATATTAGCTTTTTTTAATATCGTATATATTAAAGAGTTTAACATATAGTTTGTATATATGTGAGGGGAAACTTTTGCGTCTCTAAATAAATTTCTATATGTATAAAAATTATTTTTTTCAACAATATAATTCTTTTTAAGATCTTTTAATTCATTTATTAAAGCAATGATATTACTATTATTTTTTTCATCTGAATCATTAAAGCGATTTATTTTTGAATAAATACTAGAAAGCATCGATTTTATGTTTTTAAACAAACTTCTATTATTAGAATTAATTTTTTTAAGATCGTTTAAGTTTTCTCTAATTCGATCATTAAGTCTAATGAAAGTATTCTCATAATTTCACATATAATCATTTTTAATTGAAATATATTCTGTTTTAATTTCATTTAATTTTTCTAATGATATGTAATTACTTGTATATATTTCAGTTTCATTAGTATTAAATTTATTCTTCTTTAATTTTAATAAGTTAGAAATATATTCTTTATAATTTCGATTAATTTTATCAATGTAGTAATTTTTCTTTATTTCAAAGTTTTCAAAAACAATTTTTTTAATTTTGTTATTAACAATATAAATTGGATCATCAAAATTTATATAACTTGTTTCAAAGTATGCAATGTTTCTAAGGTTATAAACATCTTGCCAAATGGCCGAAAACATATCTTTTTTTATTCATTTAAGTTTTTCGAAATTAGTATCAATAAATTTAATAATTCTTTGGTTTAAAATATAATTTCAATAAAAATAAATATACGAATCTAAATCATTTTTATATATTTTTATTTGATCTTTTAAGTATAAATTTTCATTGTATAAATCAATATAAATTTTTTCAAAAATTTCAATATTTTCTAAATTTGATTTAGAAAATTGGTTTAAATAATTTCTAATTTCTAATGAATTTTGTTTTTTTAAATATAACTTATAATCTAACTTATTTTGATATTTACGTAATGCTTCTTCATATTTAGATTTAATTTCAGAAAATTTGCTGTAATCTAAATATGAATTTCCATGTTCATATTTATTAATAGTTTCATAGGATGTTTGCATAAGATCATATTGAGAATTTCTTAAAATTGTAAAAAGATCAATTAATTGTTTTTTGATTTCTAAAAGATATAAATAGAAATTATTACCATTATTAACTTTTTGATTTATGTCAGAAACTTTTTCACTTAATTCTAATAATTTCTTATTGCTATTTCGTTCAAAATTTAATAAAATGTCTGTATAGACTTTTTGTAAATAAATTGAATAATTAGCATAAGTTTTAGCTCAACTATTAACAAAATTATTAACTGAGACTTTTAATAAATTTGAATCAATAAAATATTGTTTTAAATAGTTATATATTGATTTCTTAACATTACTATC
Organism: Metamycoplasma faucium; assembly: GCF_045160055.1. Taxonomy (GTDB): domain Bacteria; phylum Bacillota_I; class Bacilli_A; order Mycoplasmatales; family Metamycoplasmataceae; genus Metamycoplasma; species Metamycoplasma faucium. Next base: position 789,301 of record NZ_CP088155.1, read on the forward strand.
AAAATTTTCATCAAAAGCATATGATATGTTTTTAGCATAAGTTTCATTTTTCTTAATTAAAAATGTTTGTTCATCATCATATTTTATATTAATGTTTCCTTGATAAAAATCAGGTTTTATATCAAATGCAGTTAATAATTCAAAAATTTTTTCGTTGCTTTTGCTGTTTATATCTAATATGCCTAATATATTATTTTGCTCGATTTCGACATTTAAATTACTTAAATATGTAATCCAATTGTGATTTTCATATTTTCTAATTCTTATGTTATTTAATTTAAGAAAATTTATTATCTTTTTAGGCATAATTAAAATCTTGCTCCTTCTTTAGACTTAATAAGTGGAGAAATGATTTTATAAGTTGTTAATATAATAGCCAAATTTCAGAAAATCTTAATTGGGCTTGTAATTGCTTGTGAAGTTAAATTCAACCAAAAATCAGTTTTTAGTGTTGAAGTATCAGCTCATGCTAATAAAATGGTATTTATAAATTCAAGAATGGCACAAAATGAAACAATCCCCATAATTTCAATAAAAGTTTCATATTTTTTCCTTAAGAAAACTCGATATAAAGTTAAAGCTAAAATCATTCCAGCAAATCCTGAAACTGTAAGGAATAGATAAAATAATTTATTTTTAATAAATCTATTATGTTCAAAATAAGAAGGATCTAACCTTGAAAAAATTGCTAATATTAATACAATTTGAGCAACTAAAATTAAAATTGCAGAAATGAAAGCAAAATTAATCATAGAAGTTTGTTTTTTCTTATTTTCAAGCAAAATAATTTTTACTTCATAATATGCAATAACTTCAGAAAAATATTGAATGTCTTCGGAATTACCTTTTAAAATAGATTCATTATATTGTTTTTTAAAGAATGAAACTATTTCAGTAAATTTAAAAATTTTATATTTATTAGAAAAAAACATCTCATTTAAATTAAAAAAGTAATAAGCACAAAGGCCGGGAACAAATCCTGCTACCGCGACTGCAATTGTATATAAATAATGATAATATGTAGGAACTAATATAAATGAAATTAAATCAGCTAAAATTCCTGTTATAACACCAACAAAAGGCCCAAAAATAAATCCTGTTATTTTTACAGGCAATCCAATAAAACTAAATTTAAGGCTAGGTAGTGCACTAACCGGCATAATGCGCACTGATATAAGAAAAAACACAACAGATATTGCAATTAAAACACTAACAAAAGAAATACGTTTAGCGTCTCATTTTTTATATCCAAGTTGAATTTTAGATCTTGCTCATGCTAAATAATGTCTAATTCCGCCAGGAATTGCATTGTCAGTATATTTTCTTTTTTCAAACATAATATATATTTTATATTTTAATAAAAATTATTAAAATATTATTAACCTTATTTTCTTTTAAATATTGATACTTTATCAATTGTAATTATATTTACAAATGTTTTATAAAAACTTGAATTAACAATGACACCTGCATAAGTAAAATATGAAATAAATGTAACAAGTAAAATTAAATACATAAATGCTGCCACAGGTCCATATTTATGATATTGAATTAATGATGTTAAGGAACCGAATATTAATATAAATAATGAAGTGGGTATTGATGTAATTAAAGCGCCAGGGTGAACTTGATTAAATTTTAATCTAAAGTTAGGTGAATATAAATAAAATAAAGCAAACGATAAATAAGTTATTGGAGGTAATATTAATATAACCATAAAGTAAAAAGTTAATTTTAGTTCTAATGTAGGTTCTAAATCTTTAAAAGATTTTACCGTTTTTAAATCTTCAGGGAATTTACCAAAGCCTGCTTTTTCAATTAAAAAAGTTACAAATGCTGTAAAAGCAAATAAAATAAGACTTAACCCTAAAATTAATACTATTGATATAAAAATACCTTTAATTCTTCCTTTTCAGGCGCGAAACGAAGTTTTATGTTCATACAAAGCATCAATTGAAACAATAAATTTTGAATATCCTTTTGATGAAATTAAAATAACTGAAATAACAAGTAATACTAAAGCAACAGCTCCGCCGGGATTATTTCAGACAGTTGAAATATTTTCAGGAATTATTTCACTAATACCAGGAATAATAAGACCTAAAATTGCATGCCTAAAAACAATATCATATTCTACTCGAATTGGGGTAATTATTGAAAGTAAAATAAGCGAAACAGGTATAAATGAAAGAAATAAATATAAAGCATACCCTGCAGGTATAAAAGCAAATTCATTTGAATTTAGTTTTGTATACGCTGAATTAATTATTTCTTTTCCTTTTGTTCTGCTACTACGTAAATATCGAGGAATGGCAATGAATAAAATAGCATAAATTATTCATTTGATAATACGTTCTACAATATTTCTTTTTGGAACACTTTGAATAATTTGACTATTTTGAACCTTTTTGGGTTCGTTTTCATTATTGTCATCATCATTGTCGTTATTATTTTGTCAACCAGTTTTTAGATTTCACTTTTTTTTCATTATTTAACCAACTTATTTAATATTATATCTAAATTATCTAATTTTGCCTTACCCATTGTTTTTTTCATTATTTGACCAATTAAAAACTTTTTATTACGATCAATATTTTTTTTAAAATTCTTAAATAAATCAGGTTGCTCTTTAAATATAAGCGTAATAATTTCTTCAAGTGAAAAAGTAGTTTGCTCAATAAATAGATCTAATTTTTTAATAATATCTTTTAACGATAAAGAAGTTGCATCATTTTGTTTATAAGTTAATATTGCATTAACATTTGCTTTGTTAATTTTTCCTTCAATAATATAATTAAATAGTTCAAAACATTCTTGATGGTTTAATTTTAAATCTTTGATGTTTAATTTTGTATCATTCAAAAAACTTGTAATATGAGCAAAAAATAAATTAGCTTTTTTCTTAAATTCTAGCAATGGAATTGCATCAAAATATAAAGCATATTCAATATTATTAATTAGTTGATTAACTTGAACTAAGTTTAGGCCGTTAGCTAAATATCTTTGTTCTTTTTCAAAAGGCAATTCTTCAATTTTTAAATTATTAATAATTTCATTAGGAATTAAAATTGGAGGAATATTTGGTTCAGAAAAGTATTTATAATCAATACTATCTGTTTTAAGACGCATTGAAACAGTTTCTTTTAGTTGTTCATCAAATCGGCGTGTTTCTTGTACCACTGTTTTACCATTTTGATATATATTTATTTGTCTTTTAGCTTCAAACTCAATTGCTTTTTGTACATTAGAAATAGAGTTTAAATTTTTAACTTCAACCCTATTATTAAAAACATTTGTTCCTTTTTCTCGAATTGATATATTAATATCAGTTCTTAAACTTCCTTCATTCATTTTAGCATCACTAATATTTAAACATAATGCTGTTTGACGAATTGCTTCAACATATGCAGCAGCTTCTTTTGCTGAATGAATAACTGGATGTGATACTATTTCAATTAATGGAACACCTGCTCGATTATAATTTAAATAAGTCTTATCCTTTGAATGAATTGATTTTGCAGTATCTTCTTCCAAATGAATTCTTTCAATTTTTATTTCTTTCCATTCATTTTCAACTTTTATTTTGATTTTTCCATTTTTCCCAATTGGATAGAATTGTTGGGTTATTTGGTATCCTTTCGGTAAATCGGGGTAAAAATAATTTTTACGGTCAAATTGAACAAGGGGATCAATTTCCATATTTAATGCCTTTGCAAGTTTTATACCCTTAATAATGGCTTCTTTATTAACAAGCGGTAAAGAACCAGGATATGCTAAATCAATATTTGAAACATTACTATTAGGTGTACTATTAAAATTATTAAGAATTGGTGAAAACATTTTTGTTTTAGTATTAAGTTCAATATGAATTTCTATCCCTATTACTAATTCTCATAAATCATTATTCATTGTTTTCTCCTAACAATTTTTCCATATATAAAGAATATGAAAACAATTTAACATCATCATACATTTTTGTATCAAGAGCAATATTGAATGGTAAATTATTATTTGGATTAGTTCCCATTTTCATAGTTAGTGAAGGATTACCTACTAAATTAGCTAATGTTAAAATATAATCCATATATGAAGATTTATATTGTTTGTTTGCCATTGGTGCTGAATCATTAGATGCTGGAAAAATAAAAAGATCATATTTATTATGAATATCATTAAAATAATTTTGTAAATAAGCTCTTATTTTTTTTGCTTTTAAAAAATATTTAATTTGGTTTTCTTTTTCTAGAAAATATGAACCAAGTATTAATCTAGCTTGTGCCATAGTTCCAATATTTTTTGTGCGCAATTCAGTGCTATACTCTTCTCAATTTTTATTATCATTAGAATTTTCAAAACTAATACCAGTCAAATTAGACAAATTTGATGATGCTTCTGAAAATGCAATAACACGGTATACAGTATCGATTGATTCAAGCAATGTTTTATCAACTTTAATATTAATTATTTTAATTCCATTTTTTTGGAGTTTTTCCAATAAATTTTTATATGCTTTTGCAACATATGGCTCTAATTCGTTAAAACAGTCTAAATAAGCAACTGTTTTTGGTTTTTGGATACAAACATCATTGTAATTAAATGAAAGGTTTTTGGAACTTAAGTCATGTTTTTTATCTTCTTTATATAAAACAGAACTTAATAAAATTAAGTCATTTATATTATGTGCGAAATATGCAACAGTGTCCATACTTGTTGCAAATGCATATAGTCCATAACGAGAAATTGCACCATAGCTTGGTTTAAATCCTATTTTTCCAATATTAGATGCGGGTTTTCTAACTGAGTCTCCTGTATCAGAACCAATTGCAAAAGATATGTTATTTGTAAATGTGGCTGCAGCTCCGGATGATGAACCTCCAACTAAATATTTATCATTTAGAGGGTGAAAAATTTTACCATAGGCTGAATGTTCGCCGGAACCTCCGAGTCCAAATTCATCTAAATTGGTTCGCGCAACACAAATTGCACCTTCGTCTTCAAGAAGTTTTTGAACTGTAGATTTATAGTTTGGATAAAACTCTTTTAAAAATAAACTTGAACCACGACATGGAACATTTAAATCAGCATAGTTATCTTTAATTGTAAAAATGCAATTAGATAGTAATTTGCTTGTGTCTTGATTTAATTTCGTATTACTAAATAAATAAGCAATAGCATTATTTTTATTCAGTTTTAATTCTTCATAAGCTTTTCTTAAATTACCTTTATTAATTATCATTTAATACCTTCTTTATGAAAATTAAATCATTTTCCACATTATTTGAATTTTTAAAAATATTTTGTTTAGATAATTTAAATGTTTCATCTTCATAATCTTCTCTTAAATCTTCAAATTTTATTGAACTTTCATCCACTCTTGAAATTGGCATAAATTTATCAATACTTTGAAAAACTGAATCATTTTCAAATTTCTCTAACCCTTTATCAATTTTTTTATATAAATGAATTGTTAAATCGATTACTTCTTTAGAAGGGTTTAAATAAATTTTTTTTACTAATTCTTTAACTTTTTTTTCATCCATGTTTTAATCCTATCAATGTGGAGAACAAATAAATATTTGTTCATTATATTCACTAAAATCTTCATTCAAATTATGAAGTGTTATTGAATATGAATGTAAAAACATTCGTCTCGCTCTTTTACCGCCATATTTTGTATCACCTAAAATTGGAAAACCAATATTTTGAAGTGTAACTCTAATTTGATGTTTTTTGCCTGTTAAAATTTGAGCATATTTTCGATTACCGTCAATTCAAAAAGCGGTTTTTGCTTGTACTCCAAATTTACTATCAACAACCATTTTTTCATTGGCAATATCTTTTTTAATTCTAACAGTTACAATTTTTCTATCTGGAATATTATAATCAGACACAAATTGGTAGACTTTGTCAAAATATTTTTGCTTTTCTTCAAATTCTACTAATGTTTTATAATTTTTAGCATACAAAATTAATCCACTAGTTTTTTTATCAAGTCTTCCTATTGAAGATGGAACAAATGAAGAATTTTTTTTATAGTTTAAATACTTTAAAACTTGTTCATTTAAACAATTTTCTTCAGAATGAATTGCAACATTTTTTGCTTTATCAATTATTAACAAGTTTTTGTCTTCATAAATAACTGAAAAATTTATTTCAACTTTTGATTCAATATTTTCTTTGAATAAATCATTTAAACCATAAACAATTATTTCATCACCCAATTTTAATTTGTATTGTTTATCGTTAGTTCTTATTCCATTAACTTTGATGTCCCTTAATCTAAATAATTTTTCTATTCGTGAAATGGGAACATTATTTAACATTATTACTAAATATTTAAATAATGACCTGTTAACGTCATTATTTTTTGCAATTAAAGTTTTATTCATTTTTTATTTCAGAACCCTCATCATCGGTTGATAATGTCACATCACGAATTGGTTCGTCTTGTCTTTGAGAATCAAATAGATTAAAATCTTTTTCAATGCCATCATCTTCTTCAACATATCTAGCAAATTCTGGAAAAGGTGGTAATTCTGCTAACGTTTTTATTTGGAAATAATCATAAAATTTATTAGTAATACCATATAAAATCGGGTTCCCTGGTGTAGGCGAAACTCCAACTTCTTCAATTATACCTTTAGTTAATAAAGTAGCAACGATGTTATCACTTACAATTCCTCTAATATTGCTAATCATTCCACGAGTAACTGGTTGTTTATAAGCAATAATTCCTGCAACTTCAATACCTGCATTTGAAAGATGTTGTTTTTTAACAACTGTTGCTAATTCTTCAATTGCTGGTTTAACTTCAGGGGTGGTTAAAAATTTAAAAACATCATTAAATTCATAAACTCTAATACCGTGCGCATTTTCTTTATTAAATTTTTCTTTAAAATCTCTTAATAATTTTCTAGCTTCATGAACTGTATTTAATTTAAAAATATCTTTTAATTGGATACTGCTTAGCCCTTCAGTTCCTTGTACAAATAATAATGCTTCAATTATTTTGTTATTCATATTCTGCTCCTTTTGTGAATTTTATAATTCCTTCATTTTCAAGTTGTTCCATTATAACTATTTGTTGTCTTGCTAAATCCAAAACAGCTAACAATGTAATTACAAAGTGTCCTTTTGTTGGCACATCAAATATTTCTTTAAATGAAACTTCATTTCTATTTCTAAATAATTCTATTATACGTTTTTTTTGCTCTTCAGGACTAACTGCAACTGTAGTAATTGTAACATTTCTAATTAATTCAGCATATGTCCTTTCAAACATTTTACGTAACGTTACAACTAAACGAGAACTATTTGTATGTCCATCTAAAACACTGTCATCTGTTTCACGAATAAAATCTGTTAAATCATCTTGAGGTTTCCCAAACAAATCTTTTCTTTCATTTTCCTTATCACGCAATGTTTTAGAAATTTCTTTGAATTTTTCATATTCTGCAATCTGTTCAAGCAATCTTTTCTTTTCTTGTTTGACTTCTTCTTCAACTTCTGGATCTTGAAGCAGCATTCTTGCTTTTAGTTGTAATAGTGTTGCTGCCATAACAAGATATTCAGAAGCTATATCAAATTCATTATCTTGTAAATTTTTAATAATTTCAAGATATTGAGATGCAAGTTCAGCTAAATCTACTTCAAAAATATCAATATTTTTATCTTTTATTAAAGATACTAATAAATCTAAAGGACCATCGAAATTAGATAATTTAAAACTATATTTTTCTTCTGTTGCATTTTCAAAAGTTTTCTTATTTTTTTTATCTTGCTTTTCTTTTGACTTTGTTTCTTTAGATTCTTCTTGATTTTCCAATGAGATTTCTTCTACTTTTTTTTCTTTTGGATCTATTATCATTTTTATTCCTTATTATTTACTTTCTTAGTAAATTTATTTTTAATGGTTTCATCAGAAGTTATTTTTTGATCTTTATATTCTGAAGCAATTATATTTTTAACATGTTCAGCCAAATCTTTACTGTCAAGAGTTTGAAAAACAATTGGTTTTATTTGTTGATGAAACACTACATCAATATTTAGCTTTGCATCTCGATTTTTGTCCATTGCATTGCATGCATTATTAATTGTGACAGGGACAATTGGTAAATATGAAGCCTGTGCAAGTTTAAAAGCACCTGAATTAAATTCTCCAAGTTTTCCATCTTTAGTTCGCGTTCCCTCAGCAAAAATAATTCCAGAAACTTTATTGTTCTTTACATATGCACCAAAATCTAATAATGTGTTTAATATTTCACGAGGTTTAGAAAAATCTAAATAATATGTATTAATTAAATCAGCTATTGCTTTAACAGATTTTTTTCTGGCAACTTCAGATCTAGCTATGAAAGCAAATTTTTTGCTTAATTTCTTACCATCACCTTGATTTGATAATGATGATGCAACAATCAATGGATCAAGATATGTTGAATGATTAGGTATTAATAAGCAGGGTCCGTCCGGTATATTGTCAAAACCTTTTACATTTATTTTAATACCAAAATGTTTTAGTATTGATGATGCATTAGTTCTAAAAATTTTACATTTTTCAGCTAAAGAATAATATTCAGGCATTCTTTTAGCTCTTGAAGCCTTGGACCTAAGGCTAACATAGTTATGTAATAAACCAATACCTCTAAGAAAAAGTCTAGTTTTTAATTTCATAATAATCCTTAAAATAAGTAATTTCTTTATATATTTTATATTTTTTTATTTATCTTTTACAATTGCAATAATATATTTATCTTCATTTGAAGTTGAAATTTCAAATTTATCATTTAAATCTTCAAATATATATCTTCCAAATAAATCTTTAATAACAGAAATATTAGAAAAATTTTTATACTTATTATCACATTTAAATAAAGCTTCTTTTATTGCTCACCTAGAAGCAATAAAATTAATTTTTTCATCTATACTATTTAATTTTAAAAATAATTTTTTTTCAGATGAATGTAATATTTTTTCTGCAATATTTTCATAATTATTTTTAAATCTATCTTTATTTGTTAAATCTATTCCAATCATATAATTTTTAAATTATAAATTAATTCTTAATTTATATAAATATATCTTAATAATTAATTTATATAAAATTTTACGTACTTGAATAGATAAAAATTTAGTTCTGGTAAGAGATCTAGAAAAAATAGATTGGTTAAAAATAAAAAAGCTATTTTAAAACAAAAGAAAATAAACAAAAATAAAGATGCTAAAGACAGAAAAGAAGTGAATCATAAAAAAATATCAAATAATTTTGAATAATTTTCAAATTATTATGGTACCATAATTTTAATTAACTTAAGAGGATATTTATGGGTAATCGAACAGTAGGCAGCCCATAAATCTAACATTTATAATGCCTAATGATAAGTCTTAAGTTGTAGTTCGTCTTAAAGAGAAGCATATGCTTCTGCTAGAAAGTAATATGAAGTGCAACACTATGTGCTTCATATTTTATTTTATCTTTTTTCAAAAATTCATGTATTAAAAAAAGTAAAAAAATATGTTAAAAATAAACACATAGTGTTTTTAAATTAAATATTAATAATTATTCAAAAATCTTATTGTAAGTTTCAATTAAATTTTCCTTGTAATATTCTAATGAAGAATTTCAGTTCAATATTTTTCTACGTTTATAATTAATTTCTAATGTCACTTCTTTAATGTATTCAGGATCAATTTCATCAAAATTAGTTCCTTTAGGAAAATATCTTCTAAATAAACCGTTTCAATTTTCATTGCTTCCCTTTTGCCAAGATGCATATTTGTCTGTAAAATATATGCATATATCAAATTTATAAGCTAATAACCCTAATTTTCTAAATTCAAATCCATTATCAGTTGTAATTGATCTAACAGGAATATTGTTGGAACCTATAAGTTTAGAAAGAATTCTATTTAAATTATCTGGATGTTTTCCCTTTATCATTGCTGTATAGCAAAATCTAGTTTTTCGTTCAACAAATGTAATGATATGATATGCCCCACGAACATTTCTGCCACAAATAAGATCTAATTCTCAATGACCAAACTCAGATCTATCATTAATTTCTTGTGGACGAGTTCAAATTGGCTTTACATATTTAGCGCCAACTAGTCTATCAATTATATTTGTATTTGCTCTTTTTCCGCCCTTTTTATAATATCTTCGCAATAATTCTTTCCGTTGTATAGCCCATTTTCCTGAATTTATCCAATTAAAAATTGTTTTAAGCGAAGGGATAGGGTAATTAAAATTATTTTTAATATAAAAATAAGTATTTTCAACCATTCATTTTTTACCATCATATAATGCTACAAATTGATTGGTAAAATCTTCATATTTTTCATATATATGACGATCTCAAAAATAAAACTTGTGTTTATGCCTAGTCATAGCTTTTTTATCAGCTATTTCAGGATTGTATTCTAAATTAAAGCAATCAAAATTCCTTTTGATTTCTCGTGATATTGTTGAAGGACTTTTTTTAATTTCTTTAGATATTTTCCTAATTGAGTAATTTTTACTTAAATATTCTTTTATTAGAATTCTATTGGTATAATTTAAATGATTATAATTATTAATCATGAGTAACCGCCTTCTGAAGCAAAATGGTTGCTCTTTTTTTATATAAAAATGCAACTCTATAAATTATCTCATAGTGTTGCACTTGATATTACAATGTAGCTTATTTTTTATTCAATTATATTTATTTTTTGCGCAATTTCATTTTGATTGTAAATATTTTATTTAATGTTTCCTAAAACATCTAAATTAATTTTTTTATGATTTTTCAAAAATACATTTATTGCTATTTGCGTTTGCTTTGTTGTTTTTGAAATCTCCCTTACATCAATTTTTTCATTGCTATCACTAAAACCGGCGACATATCAAATTGTATTATCGCCATTTTTTTGATAACAATCACTTTGTTTAATATAATAAATTGGCTTAGAATTTATATTAATATTTTTCGATTTTTTCAATTCATTAAGTTTATTAATGTCATATATTTTTTCATTTAGTCAATCTTTATTATTTGAACCAAATTTGTAAATTTTTGCATTAATAGAAATTATACTATAAGCATTTTTGTTATTTTGTTATTTAAATTTTTATTAAAGATAACATTTATTTTTTCAATTTCATCTGTTGTATATTTAAGATTTGAAAATATTTGAAAAGAGTTGTTTTCGGTGTTAAAATATAACATTTTACCCATATTTAATAAATTTTCGAGTAAATATTTATTTATTTGAGAATTTCTTTCATTCAATTGAATTTCATTTTCTATTAATTCTTTCATATACGCAACAAATGGATTTTTGTTTTTTCCTAATTTATCACTATAAGTAATATATATTTTGTTTAATTTTTCATATTCAGATTTATGAGATTTATAAATTAACAATTTTTCTTTTTCAGAAGGATTAGAACCAAAAAATTTAGATAGATTTTTATTTTTTTCACCAATTAAATTCATTTTTTGTATTTTAATAATTTTATTTTCATTTTGCTCATTATCGATAAAGCCATACAAAGTACTATTAAATAGTTCATTATTATTTTTTTCTTTTATTTGCCTTGAATATTTAACTTCAGGTTTGTTATTAAATGCTTTTACAATAATTTCGGAAATTCCTTGAATTCTAATATTTTTAGTTTCTTCAGATTCTAATTCAATAGTTTTAACAATCCCATATTCATCATCAGTTTCACTATCATTCATCTTCATGTTTGAATTATATGGAATTCAATTTAAATCATCTTTATATAAATGGTTATATAATCATTTTTCATTATTTGATATTAAAGCTAATATTGAAGCATCTTCAGCATGATGTGAATGATTGTTTCTGTCTTTATTACCATTACCAGTAGTTTTTCTAAAATAAGAAGTAATAGCGCCATTAATACAAATTACTTTGAATTGATTATTGTGTAATTTTGAATATTCAATCAAAATATCTCTAAAATATTTAGCTGCATATCTTGTATCATTTAAATTTCTTGAGATAAATTTATTGTCCAAAGATTCTAAATTTTTAAGTACTAAATTATTAAACTTTTTACTTTGAGATTCCTTAGAAGGAAAATTACTATTATCTCCATTTTTAATAGTTTTTTCACATCAATTTACATATTGTTCTCAATTTCAATCTTTATTAGATTGTGAGCTAATATAGTCATATGGAATTCTTTGTCCTTTAGCTTGATTACTACTTTTCAAAACCAAAATTTTGTTTGCGCTTGAATCATCAAAAGATATACTTATAGGTATTATATGATCAACTTCTGAATAATTAGGATCTAAAATAACTCTATCTAAAAGCATTTCTTTACCTATATATGGATCAATTCTGTCTTGTTGTTTATATAAAAAAACCTTATATTTAGCGAAATTAGATATTTTAGGATCACTCAAATCTAATCCCGTTTGATCCCTAACATATTGTTCTAAACTTTCATTTCTTTCTTTATTTTCTTTATTTCGTTTAGTAATTTTTGCTTTTGCTTCTTTATCATTCTTTTCTCTAGCTAATTCAACAACTACATTTGTAACTAGAAATTCTGAAGAATATTCTTTAATAATAGCGTTAAATACTTTTATAGCTTGTTCCATTGTTCTTCTTACCGAAGGAGGTAAAATAGCATCTTTTAATGGTTCACTTGATAAATATTTATTAGATTGAAATGAAATTCTATTATTATTTTTTAAAACATTTATAGTTTCTTCATCTTTTCACTTCATTTCTTCTAAATTTCAATTATTTTCAAGTAATTTTTTATTAAAAAACTTCAATGCTTTAAGTGACAAGTTTCCCGTTGATGAAGATTTAATAGTACTGCTTTTAGCAAGTCTATTAATTACATCATTTATTTTTTCTTGACTTTCATTAACAAAATAAATTTTGAAATCTTTTATGATTTTAGATTCATTTAATTTTGATATTCTAGTTTGAATATCTCTATTAATTAATAAAATTTCAATGATTTTATCATAAAATGTTAATCATTCTTGAATGGAAGAATCTATTTTTAAAAATGAAAGATCTACATTTTCTTCAAATAAAATCCTAGTTATTTCAAATATATTTCTTAATTCCGGAAATTGTAATTTTTCTCTATCATTACCAGCAATTAATCCATACGTATTTTTATTAAAATTTTTGTAATCTATTTGATTTTGACTATTTTTGTTTTTTAAATAATTATTCAATGAATCTTCAAAATATTTTTTATCCAACTTAGAAAATCTTTTTGATTCTTTAAATTTGTTCAAAAGTTTATTTAAAATATCAATTTTTTCATTTGTTTTAATCCTTCAGTCATGAGATAAATTTCATCTCATATTATTAAACGCTTCAAGCATGTTAAATATTTCATATGAAGCTAAACCTTTAAGAGCTCGATATTCATTTGTAAATATACTACATTTGCCAGTTGTTTTTTCTCAAATTGTCTCATATTTTTTAATTATACCATTCTCAGTTTTTTCATATATACCATATGGAGACGCACTATGTTCACTACCAGGGCCAATTTCAAAGTTTCTAATTGCACTGAATAATTTAAAATAATGATTTATAAATTCATCATTTATTTTTTGAGTTTCAAATAACTTTTTTAATTCCTTTATTCATTCTTTATTGGAGAAATTGAAATAATCATTTTTTGATGTACATTTTGAAAATGTATTGGTTTTATGAAAATTATATTTTATTTCTGATGGAAATTTATAATCTGAAATTTCACCTAAATTTATATTTTTCTTTTCATTATTTTCAGATTCAATTATTTCATAGAAAAAGCCTCGATTTTCCAAATAATCATGTAACAATCAAACTAATTCTTTTGAATTAATTTTTTCAAACAATGCTTTAACCTTTAACTCTAATATGTTTGGCCATACTTTTGAACAATTTAAATAATTTTCATATATTTCATTTTTATTTGAAAAACCAAAGATATCATTATACCTTAAAACTAATCTCGTAAATTTTTCATTTCTAAATTTTCTTCTACGCAACATTCTACGTTGACTGCGATGTTGTCTTCTTTCTGCAGCTAAAATTGGTTCAGAAAATAATCTTGAACCAAGATCTAAAATTTGATTTGTTTCATTATCAATTATCGACCAACCAACAGATCCTATCCCCAAATCAAATCCTACTGTAACTTTTTTCATAAATACCTCTTTTAATTATTTTTTATATAAATTATATAAAAAAAACTCTCCAAGAGGAGAGCATTTCGGCAGCAATTACTTGCGCCTTATTTTAGAACGTACAATACCTTAGTAAACTATAACTTTTTAACTGTACTATCTTAGTATATCATAATTTAAGCAGTTTTAAATAATTTTGGTTCAATTTTTTCTTTAAATATTTTTGTTTTAGAAAAGTAATGAACAAATAGATTTTGGAAAATAGTTCAAATTCCTCCAATTATTCAGTAAATTTGAAGTCCTGCACTAAAGAATGCACCCATTCCAATAAAAATTAATTGTATCATATTGCTACGTTTATTTGATTTTTTAATAGCTTCTTGTTCATAAGCATCGGCTCGCAGTGACTTTTTCTTTTTAATATTTAAAAGTTTTGGTAAATACTGTGCTAATGCTTGAATTCCTAAAGAGAAAACTATTAATGGTAAATATTTTCATTCTCCTTTAAACAATCTTCTAAATGATGAACTTGAAAATTGAATTCCATATCATGTAGCTTGTTTTATTTCAGGGGAACTTGAAATAATTCTATAAACAACAATTAAGATAGGAAGTGTAATAAACATTGATGCAAAAGATGAGAATGGTGAAATTTTTTCTTGACGATATAATTCAGCAATTTCAGTTTGTTTCTTTTGTTGCATTTGTTTATCATTTTTATATTCAGCGTATTTTGCTTCAATTTTAGCTTTTTTCTTATTAACTTCTTCCATTTTTTGTTGACTAAATAAACTCTTAAATGAAATTAACATTGCAATGAAACGAACTATTATAACAGTTACAACTAATGCTAGGATTATACTTCATCCAGTGGTGTCTAATCCACTAATTATTTTATGCATAAATCAATTAATAGGTTGAACAAACATTCCAAAAAACGGTCCTTGACCTCAATAATCTTTTTGAGTGACTAATGCTTTTTGATTAATATTATTATTCCCATATAATAAATTTGATAAAGGTTGGAAAGAATTATAATTTCCACCGGCCGTTAAAAATGATAAATAATATTCGCTTTTTTTGAAATGATTAATTTTATCAATTCCTTTATAAGTTTTTTTATAATTAAGCATTGAACTATATTTTGCAAACATTATTTGTTCGGCACTAAATAATTCATTAGCTTTAGTTATTCATTCATATTTATCCCATTTTTTAAGCGCTAAAGATTGTTGATACGGTGTTAATTCATTAAATGTTTTATTTCCATATTCACTAAATGTTTTAGTTCAAAAAGGATCGGTTGGAAATAAATGTTTATTTTCACCAATATTTTTATTAACATTAGACTTTAAAAAGAATTTATGCAATTCATCTAGTCTTTGCATTTTTTGTTCAAATGTTGCATTTTCTGGTAGTGGAGGAAAAATTCCATCAATACTTTTTAATTTCTTATTCTTATCTTCTTTGCTTGGATCTAATAATCAATTAATGTTTTGGACATTTCTATTAAATCATTCTTCATAAGTTTTTTTCATTAAAGTTTCAAGTATGTCTCTAGCAAAAAATTCAACAGGCGAAGAACCAAAATCAACTTTATTAGTTAATTTATCTTCACTAATTTCTTTTAATAAATCATATCTAGTTATGGTTGATTTTTCACCTTTATCACTGACTACTTCTTGACTTAAATATGAAGGTGATATTAAATTATATTCACTAAATTTGTTAACTGGATTATATACTTTTGTTCCATTATCTTTAGACAAATTATAGTAAAGATAGCGTTTATTGCTACTATAAACCTCTGTTCCAATTGTTGAATGATATTCTATGGTTTTTCCATTTTCTTCTTTTTTAAGTGTTTTATCTAACTTAATACCTAAAGATGAACCATTATAAACACCATATGAAGCACCAGTATTTTCATCTTGCTTTCTTAAATCATTAATTAAATTTTCGTTTTTATTATTAAGACCTAAATATGGATTATCTTTAACGTGGCTTGCAGTATTTACCAAGTTAAAAGTTTCTGATTTTGAATCATATCTAAAGGTTTCAACATTAGGCGATACTTTTTTAGTTGTAGTATAAAATTCAGTTCCAGTTCCAACTTTTGTCCCTGTTTTTGTTGTAAATGATTGAACACAACCTAAAACACCAATTCCAGCAAAAAAGACAACTAAAATAATTTTGATTCATTTTCAAACTTTTAGTCATGCTGAACGTCTTTGTTGTTGAAGTTCTTCTTTTGGCTTATTAGCTCTAAAATCATTATAAAATTTTGATTTAGTTAATTTTGCCATTCTTAATCCTTTCTAATAGGTTATATATTTCATTTTGCTTTTTAAGAAAATCTAATTGAAAAAATGTTTTTCTAGTTATTAAAACACATTCAAATTTATAATCATCTAAATTTAAATTTCTGAGGATAGATTTAATTTGATTTTTATAATGATTACGCATAACTGCATTAGCAAATTGTTTTGGAATAGAAATACCAATTTTAAAAATTTTAAAATTAGTTGACTTATTAAAATATATGATAAGTTCTTTTGAAATAATTTGTTTTTTTAAAGATAATATTTTTTGAAACTCTCAATTTTTTCTAATAATATTTTTTTTAGTAAACATTTTAAAAATTTAACTATTTTGAATCAGAAACAGTTAGTCTTTTTCTTCCTTTTGCACGTCTTGAAGCTAAAACTTTTCTTCCGTTTTTAGTTAACATTCTTGCCATAAAACCATGAACTTTTATATGTTTACGTTTTTTTGGTTGATAAGTTCTTTTCATAATAACTCTCCTACATTAATATGTTATTAATTTAATAATGCTACTATTTTACCAAAAAATCAAAATTACTTCATATTAATTTAAGAACAAATTTTAAATAATCTAAAATTTAATAATAATCTTCAATGCGTTGTAAACATTAAAATTATTAACATTAAATTTTGTTTAATTTTTTATTCGTAATCTAAAAAAAGTGCTTATTTATAGACAATTTTTTTTAATTATAATGTTAATAAATATGTTAATAATTTAATGAAAATTAATTATATTTTAATAATAAATGTTTACCTTATTTAATTAAATATAATAATTAAACT